>SVJI01000052.1 GCA_015069065.1 Oscillospiraceae bacterium
ATCCGTCACTGCACGATCTGCCTCTCTCCCCTCAGGAGACTTTTCCAACAAACTAAAATAATCCTCCCATGTTGCGCTTTCAGGGTTTAAGCGTCCGCTTTCAGGAGGCATCATATACATAAGCCCCGGCAGGATGTTACGAACAGAGCTTACTGACAAATCAATATGCTTAACGGAGTCAATAATACGCCGCTCTTCATCCAGAAAAATAATGTTACTGTTACGCCCCATAATCTCACAAACAAGATGCCTTACGGTAAGGTCGCCAAGCTCGTTACGGCAGGAAATTTCAATATCGACAGCTCTTTCAAAGCCAAGCCGCTTAACAAAATTTATTTTCCCGCCTGTAAGATGCTTACGAAGAAGCATACAGAACATCGGAGGTGCTGCAGGGTTTTCCTTTGTCTCCTCTACCAGATGCATACGCGCATTGGCAGAAGACGCACTTATAACCAGCTTTCTCGTTTTCGACAAGCTTTTTATAATCAACAGGATTTCATCGCGCTCGGGCTGATGAATTTTTTCTATTTTACCGCCTGCAAGCTCTTTATTAAGTTCATGTGTGATTGCACCCAGAGCAACTGCATCAAGTGGCATAAATATCTCTCCAAACAATGTGTATCAGCAAAAATTTTTCTATACTTCGTTTTCAGTTATATCAATTATATTTAGGCATAACCAATGCCGCAATTATATATGCTATTATACCCGAACCGCCAAGCACAGTAAACAAAATCCATGCCAGACGAACAATTGTAGAATCGATTTCAAAATATTCAGCTATGCCGCCGCATACACCGCAAATTTTTTTATCTGATATAGATTTATAAAGTCTTTTTTCCATCATATGTACCTCCAATTTAGTTTTTAAGAATTATACATTTCATTTAAACACAACAGTATATTTTAAAATCGGCAAACTAATTTATTAAATTTAAAATTTATTATTCATCAAGCATTAAAGTTCCTTCTTTTGCTTTCTTTTTTAGTCTTTGCATCTGCTCCTTTTCAATTTGAGCAATGCTCTTTTCTGGTGTTGGTAAATCTTCGGGCATTGTACCACCGATTTCTTCAATAGCCTTTCTGACTTCTCTGCCAACTGTATTATGAACTTTGGTAGCAGTTTCTGCATTATCAACTTTATCTTTTCTCAATTTTTCTTCCGTTTGTGAAATCCTGAAAAGATTAGCAATAAGTTCTGTAGTACCCATATAATCAAGAATTTTTTGTCCTACTGCAAGACCTTTTCTTTTGTGGATATCTTCAACATCAAGTCCGCCATAAAGACCAATGTAACCTGCATTTTGAAAAATTGCAAATTCTTCATTTGTTATAACACCGGCATTTCTTGCAGTTTCCGCAAGAAGCTGATTCCATTGTTTTATATCTCCGCGAACAACTAATCTTCTGCTATCTTCATCAAGCTGATTAAATCTATCTGCAACCTCTTGTCTATATGTTTGTATAGCAAAGTATGTTTGTCCAAGTGCAATAACTTCTTTTCTCGGATCGCCGTTCTGAACAATTAAATAACAAGCATATCTTGTCAGTTCATAATCCAAGACCGGTTTTTCAGTTGCACCTGCTTTTACGATTTTCCTGACCTCGGGAAAATCGCATGTAATGTCGTGTCCGCTATTTTTACAAGCAATCATTGCACGCTTTATGACCTTATGAAAATTTTCCCATTTGTTATAATCTAATACAGTGGACAGTTCTCTTGCAAACCAATATTCAGTTCCATCTTCTTTGATATGCTTTATATCTTCAAAGCATTTATATTCTTTCGCAACCAGATTGCTCACTGTATTACCTCTTTTCTTTATATTTTGCATTTTTATACAACATTCGGCAAAAGTATTACTCGTGTCAAGTCGGGGACAAAAAATTAGTCGATATGCAATTAGATTGCTAGATATATTTATTTTCAAAATGCGATATAATATAAATTCCTTTCTCGTTGTGCAAGCAACATATCGCCTTACGAAGTAATATATCGTACAAAATGTATATCGCAAATTCCGCAAGGAATTTATATAGCTGCGGTTGTTTACCTCATATAATAAGCGGACAATTTAGATAATACCTGTTTTATTATTACAAAACAGATATGTTTTCATCTTACATTAAATCATTATACCATTTGCGGCAGTTTATTGCAACAACTTCCACATCCTAAAAAGGCAAAATTTTAATATGTCATTTCTCTATATAAATCTCCTTAACATATTTGTCTGGGATGATATTTAAGGTAATTTCTTTTTTTGCGAAATATTCGATATTACACCGCTTGTTTCCGGTGACCTTTGATATAAAGCGCGGATTAACACGAAGTGTTATATCATTTTCTCCTGATATCTGCTCCTCTATTCTGTTACGGATATCTCTGCTCATAACCATCTCACCCAATGACGGATGATACGCCCCCGCAACATAATTCTGCCTTAAATCATCACTGTCGGGAAGTCCGATGCGAAGCACCTCAATTGTGTTTTCTTTGAAATAGCGGTAAAGCACCGCCGCTGTAGACACTGCCGTCTCTAAATCACACGGTACATATTCTCCGTTTTCAAACATATGTGCTAAATGTGTTCCGCGCAATACTACTGTCGGGTATATCCTTGTTTCCTCTGCACCCAGTTTTTTGAAAGTATGAGCTGTGTGCATACACTTTTCAAAAGAATCCTTTGGGAGTCCTATCATCATCTGAAGTCCCAGTACCGCCTGACTATCCGTTATAATGGCGGCGGCATTTTCCACATCCTGTACGCTATGCCCCCTCCTCGATGCAATTAAAACATCCTCATTCATGGACTGGGCGCCCAACTCAATGTTTTTTACTCCGTATGAAATAAGCCGCTCGACAGTTTCCCTGTCTATATAATCAGGTCGCGTGGAAAGGCGGATGCTCTCCACCATCCCTTTTTTTATATACTCATAAGCAAGGGACAGATATTCATTCTGCCGTTTTTCCTCAATTCCTGTAAAACTGCCCCCGAAAAAGGCAATCTGGTCGGCTTTTCCGTCCATGGTGGAAAGGTGTTCTTCGATTATATTGCGTGCCTCTGATATGTCAGGTGCAGCCACACTCCCGCTGATGGTCCGCTGATTACAGAATGCACAGTCATTCGGACAGCCATCATGAGGGATAAATATTGGTATAATCATACATTCACTACCTTTTAAACAGTATGTCTGCGATAATAGAATTTAAAGAAAAGGGGGGTAAAAAAATCGCTTTTTTTACATCCCCTTTTAATGTGTTACTGAGCCACTGAAACCTGTTCTATTTCATCAATATAATCATCTTCATCATATTCCTCAAAATCCTCATCGTCATTCATGGCACGTCCGACCAGCATAACAAGCAGACCTACAAGAACGACAATTCCGCCATATATAAGCGAATTCTGATTGAAACTTTTTATGATTGCATCCGTTACACATTTCACAAATTCACTTGAGGGCTTAAACATGGGTTTAAACACAAACCCTGCTACACCTACGCATATTCCTGACAGCATCGCTGCCCAGCCTATCATTTTATGTGCAAATCCGTTACATGCGATAACTGTAAGTACGAGAAGAAGCAAAAGACCTATTATAATACAGGTCAAAGTCATCGTTGAAAAAAGCACTGACGTGATGTAAGTATAACCTGCTGCTTTCTGCAAAGCAAGGTTATTTGGAGAAAGCTCCTTAATAGCCTTAGACTTTACTGCATACTTTCCAAAGTCATCACACGCACTCTCACCCAGTTCTATACCTGTAACAAGCTTTATATACGACACATTTTCAAGTATTGTGCCTGAAATATCCTCCCTTGTTACACCGTCAAAGGATTTTCCGTAAATGTAAAATCCTAAAACATCGTGGGCAATATCTGCCACAAAATCGGGATAGCTTGACTTTAATACTGCCTGACGAATGTCGGCGTATGTGACGCTAATCATCGAATTGTCACGCAGCACGTCGGCTACTGCGGCACGCGGAGAGCTTTGCTTCAAATTAAGCTTTGAGGGATACTTAATCTTCCCGACAATAAAGCTTTCGGGATTGTGCGTACGGATAGCACTCTCCACTGCATATTCCGATGTATTCATCTTTACAAGAAGTGATGTCAGGGTTGTAGAAACAACTGCAAAGAGCAAGATGAACAGAAAAGTATTTCTTACAAAAAGCACTGCCTTACGCAAAAATCTGCGGCGGCGCTTACTCTTTTTTGTATTACGCTTCTTTTCTCTGGCGTTTGCCTTTTCCACCTTTGCCATTTCCTTTTCCTTGTTATATTTCGGTATTTTTATAGGCTCCGGTGCAAATTCGGAGATAAACTCCTCCTGAGTTGATTTATTCTCTTTATTGTCAGCTGTGTTTTCTTTAGCCTCATTTTCCACTGAAACTGTATCTATACTTTTTTCGTCTGCCTGAGTCTTTATTTCATTATTCATTTTAACACATCCTTTAGTCAACACGATACAATTATATAATACCAACTTCTGCAAAATAAGTCAAGAAAAATTAGTTTTTGACTTTCTTTACTCACTTAATTGAAATAATTTTTAAATTTTTACGAACAAATGTTTGATTTTTTAATATTTATATGTTATAATATGTAAAAAAGCTTCGGAGGGATGTTTTATGGCGGCAAACATAGATAAGCAGCAACAAATTCTGAGTTTTATCGAAAAGCAGGTTTCTGAAAAGGGTTATCCGCCTACAGTCCGCGAAATATGCGACGCTGTCGGTCTCAATTCTCCGTCTACAGTTCACGGTTACCTTAAACGTCTGGAAAAAAACGGACACATAATTAAGGAAAACGGCAGTTCACGCGGAATACGCCTTACCGCAGTTCCTACAAATATTTCCTCTATGGAGAAAGAGTATCTTGAAGTTCCCGTCATAGGAAGAGTCAGTGCAGGTCTCCCTATTCTGGCTGAGGAAAATCTGGAAAGGACATTCCCCCTGCCAATGGACTTTGCAAAAAAGAATGACGTATATATGCTGCGCGTCCGCGGAGAAAGTATGATAAACGCAGGTATTCTGGACGGTGACTACGTAATCGTTGAAAAGTGCGACGTGGCACGAAACGGCGAAATGGTAGTTGCTCTGGTAGATGACAGTGCAACCGTCAAAACTTTTTATAAGGAAAACGGACACTTCCGCCTGCAGCCTGAAAATGACTTCATGGAGCCCATAATTGTGGACAGTGTTTCCATTCTGGGAAAGGTTGTCGGAGTTTACAGATTATTTTAATAAAGAAAAAACACGCTTACCTGATTTTGACAGGTAGGCGTATTTTTTTCTTTAATGCCGTACTACTAAATCCTCAATTGCACAACCAACGGTCTTAAGCGCACGGTTAGTTTTCCTGTACGCTTTTTTGATTTTAGTTGTATTGGGCGGTTCCATCATCATGCAAACTGCTCCCCCAATAACCGAGCCGGCAAGGAATCCTTTTGCAAAACCCATGTATCCTCTCATAATGCATCCTCCTTTTAATTCAAAGATACATTATTAGTATAAAAAACTTTTCATTTTATATGCTTAGCATTTTTTTGAAAAAATGTTTGGTAATCCATACACTGAATACTCCTATCGCTATACCGAGTACAATCCCTGCAAGCACATCTGTAGGGAAATGGACATATAGGTATAATCTGGAAAAAGATATAAGTGCCGCAACCACAACAGAGACTATACCCAGTCTGCGATGCTGCATAAAGATAATTGATGCACTTATTACAGATGCCAATGTGTGCCCCGACGGAAAAGAAAAATCATGTGGAGCTTTTATAAGAAGCTCTATTCCCTCCCTCAGCTGAAACGGACGCAGACGCGCAACTGCAGGTTTCAGGATAACATTCCCCACTATCGCGCTTAAAATGAGCCCTACAGCCAGCATCACTCCTGTACGGCGGTATTTTTTACTGCACAGCATAACAAGTGCCGTAGCTATCCACAGTGCACCACTGTTACCCAGCGAGGTTATGAAAACCATTACCCTATCCATAAAAGGTGACGACAAAAAGTTTTGTATAAAATCTAATATTGCAAATTCTGCATCCATCATGTTATATTCCCCCTTGACTTATAATTATATCCGCTTATTGCTTCAAAGTAAAGCTTATTTTTAATTATGCAATTGTATGCAACTTAAAATCCTTTATAGGATTTGAAACAGTTATCATGGATATTCTGATACTTAGGAAAATTTTCTTGAAATATACTATAATTTGTTATATAATAGATTGAAATGTTTTTTAAAGGAGTTTTTCTTATGACAGTTTTAGAGCGATACGAGTCACTCAAAGCGCGTGTTATAAAACGCAAAGAGGAGTTCTCTGTTCTTATAGATTTCATAGAAAAAGAGACGGATTACCTGAGCGCACCTGCAAGCACCAGATTCCACCTTTGCAAAAAGCAGGGACTTTTGGAGCACAGTGTCAATGTCGCTGAAAATATGCTTAAGCTTCGCAATGCGATTGCCCCTGAAATTGATGAGGAAAGCTGTATTATAACAGCTCTTATACATGATTTGGGTAAGGCGGGAATGCCCGGAAATCCACAGTATATTGCAAATGAGCCTACTGCAAAGCAAAAGCAGTACGGTTTTGGCCCGTCTGTCCCGTACAGAATGAACGACAGGCTCACCTACCTTAGTGTTCCTGTCCGCAGTCTTTATCTGGCACTTCCCCACATTCACCTTTCCGAAAGTGAAGTACAGGCGATTATATATCACGATGGACAGTATGTAGATGACAACAAATCCGTTGCTACGAAAGAAACTCCGTTATTATTACTCCTGCAGTATGCCGACACATGGAGTACCTTTGTAACAGAAAAGAAGAGCTGAAAGGAAGAATATAAATGATAGAACCTAAAAACATACGAAATATTGCCATTATAGCCCATGTCGACCACGGCAAAACTACACTTGTGGATGCGCTGCTCCGCCAGAGCGGTGTTTTTCGTGAAAACGCACAGGTTGAAGAGCGTGTAATGGATTCAAACGATATAGAGCGCGAAAGAGGTATTACCATCCTCGCAAAAAACACAAGTCTGATGTATAACGGTGTGAAAATAAACATCATAGATACCCCCGGTCACGCAGACTTCGGCGGAGAGGTTGAACGCGGTCTTAAGATGGCAGACGGTGTGCTTCTGCTCGTAGATGCTTTTGAGGGATGTATGCCGCAGACGCGTTTCGTGCTGAAAAAGGCATTGGAGCTTAATCTGGCAATCATCATGGTTGTTAATAAGGCTGACCGCCCCAATGCGCGCCCCTACGAAGTTACTGACGAGCTTTTGGAGCTGTTTATAGACCTCGAAGCAACAGATGACCAGCTCGATTCCCCCGTTGTCTACGTTTCAGGACGTGACGGTTGGGCAAGTCTTTCCCCCGACAATCATACAGACGATTTAAAGGTTTTGTTCGACCTTATCGTATCTCATATTCCTGCACCGCGTGACACACGCGAGGGTGAGTTCCAGATGCTCGTGTCAAATATTGACTATGATACCTTTACAGGAAGAATTGCCGTGGGCAGAATTAACCGTGGTTTTGTAAAAACCAACATGCCAATTACTATAAGCCGTGATTCAATCACTCCTTATAATTCAAGGGTTTCAAAGCTATTCTCCTACAAGGATCTCGAAAAACAGGTTATTGACGAAGCAGGCGCGGGTGAGATTGTTGCCATAAGCGGTGTGGAAAAAATCAACATAGGTGATACAATCTGTGCCGCAGGTGTTGTTGAACCGCTTCCCTTTACCCCTGTTGACGAGCCTGTTCTTTCAATGACATTCAGTGTAAATAACAGTCCCTTTGCAGGACAGGACGGAGATTATGTTACAAGCAGACATCTTCGTGACCGACTTATGAAAGAGCTTGAAAGTAACATCGCACTTAAGGTTACAGAAACAGATTCACCCGACAGCTTTGTAGTGTCAGGCAGAGGTGAGCTTCATCTTTCAGTCCTTATAGAAAATATGCGCCGAGAGGGATATGAATTCCAAGTAAGTAAGCCTAAGACCATAAACAAAGAAATTGACGGCGTGATGTGTGAGCCTATAGAAATGCTGACAGTTGATGTGCCCGACGAATACACAGGCGTTGTCATGGAGGGTATCGGTGCACGTAAGGGAACACTGTCAAACATGACTCCCGGTGCGGCAGGATATACAAAGCTCGAATTCCGCATCCCCTCACGCGGACTTATCGGATACAGAGGCGAGCTTCTTACCGCTACAAAGGGAACAGGTGTCATCAACAGTATATTTGACAGTTATGAGCCTGTAATTCCCGGAGAATTCACCACACGTTCACGCGGAAGTCTGGTTGCGTATGAAACAGGCGAATCCGTTGCCTACGGACTTTTCAATTCTCAGGACCGCGGTCAGCTTTTCATCGGAGCAGGTGAAAAGGTGTATCAGGGTATGGTTGTCGGTGAATGCAGCAGACTTGAAGATATTGTCGTAAACGTATGTAAGCGTAAGCAGGCAACGAATATGCGTGCTGCCGGAAGTGATGAGGCACTGCGCCTTACTCCGCCTAAGCTTCTTAGTCTTGAGGAAAGTCTGGAATTCCTCGCAGACGATGAATTGCTAGAGGTTACTCCCAATTTCCTCAGAATAAGAAAACGTATTCTGGACACTGACCTGCGTGCGAAAGAGGCAAACAGGATAAAGAAACAACAGCAGCAATAAACGTTGGGATGTAAAAAAAGTCCAGACCGCAAAAAGGCGTTTTATATATTTAATTAAGTTTATGGAGAACGATAGGATTTTATCTTTTTGTTGAAAAATCTCATTTTATTCGATTTTTCTAAGTTTTGAAGCCTTTTTGCTACGAACAAACTTCACCTCTCGACGTACCCACGTACGCCTT
>SVJI01000053.1 GCA_015069065.1 Oscillospiraceae bacterium
TCTGGGTAAGGTAAACTCAGGTGACTATGTTCTTATCCAGATGGGTCATAACGATACTAATGCTAACAATGATGAGTGCTATACTATTGCAAATGCGGAAGAGACAGCATGGGGAGAAGAAGCCGAAAGTAAAATTTCGACTGATAATTATATCGATGGCTCCTATAAGTATTATCTTGACCTTTATGTTGAGGCAATTAAGGCAAAGGGAGCATATCCTATCCTTGTATCCTCAATAGAGCGCTATGACGCTGCATTCTATGTAGATTCTTCTGTTGCAGGAAATGATTTAAGCTACTACAGCAATTTGAATAAGCAGGAAAATCCAGAAAGCAGCACTTTATACCTCTATGTAAAAGCAATGGAGAAGGTTGCTAAGGAAAATGATGTTCCTTTCATTGATATGTGGACAGATTTCAGAGCAATGCTTCACAATCTTGGTTCATATGAGTCAATACAGTTATTTAATTACCTCAATACTGACAGAGTACACCTTAACAGAAAGGGTGCTATGGAAACTGCTAAGCTTTTCGCGCAAAAACTCAGTGATGACAGTCATGATTATTCAAAAGAACTGTCAAGCTACCTTGTAGATAATATTGCCGCTGTTGAGGATGCAGGCATACCGACACTCACACCCATTGTGGCAGAGGACTTTAACGGTGAATATACTGATGGCGCAAAAGCCGGTGTTCCCTATAACGGATGGGTACGTATGGACAGTGCTCAGAGTGTTAAAAACAAGGGATTTGAGCATTATAAAAATGGCAGCGGAGACGAAGATTTTGCCATGGCGTTCACCAGCACAGAAGCCACCGGTGATTTGGCACGCTATACGCTTCAGTATGATTTGGAAAAGCCCGTTACAGAAGGATATGTTAAGCTGAGCTTTAAGATGTTTGCACCCACAACTACACCCGATGATGTAATTATGGGAATCAGCTTCGGCGGCAACGAGAGAATACTTCGTACAGCGCCAGCTTCAGGGTCAACATATTCTAAAGGCGAGTGGCATACCTTTGACTTCTATTTGGATGTTAAAAAAGGTTTAATGGTTGACTATATAGATAATAAAATTCTGCATGATAATTTTACCATTACTCCGGACGGTTCAGGTTTAAAATTTGTACACTTCGGTCTTTGGAGAACTGAGGCGAGAGATGCAAAGATATGTATTGATGACGTTTCTCTCAGCTATATAGATGAGGAAACCTTCAACGCAGCTGCAAGAATACTTCCGGAGGGTGTGCTTCTGTCAGAAAGCTTCACATATGCACCCCTTGGAAATGCAGTAAACGGAAGCATTAGTGCACCTACCCATGGCGATTTGTATGTAACAGGTTCTGGAAGCTATGGTACTACAATATCTTTTGCACAGGATCCTACCGACAGCACAAACAATGCTGTAAAATTCCAGAGGACACAGGCAACAGGCACTTGGCAGTACATTGGCAAACGCTTCGGAAACAATGCTTCAGATACACGTTGCCTGGGACAGGGGCTCTATACCTGTAAGTTCCGCATTTTTACAGATGATACGGACAGCAGAAGCTTCCAGTTTAATATCTGGGATACAGCTAATTCAGCTCCCATCAGCTTTGATTTCACGGAGGATAAGGTTTACTTAATCAATGGAAGCAACAGACATGGCGGCAGCCCCTCCGGCCCGGCAAAGCTTGAGTATAATACATGGCACGAAGTTGAAATAGAAATTGAAATAACAGATGCCATATATTTGACCATTTATGTTGACAATGCTTTGGCTATAAGAAATGAGAAGCTTAAGGCGATAAGTGCTCAGCCAAGTGCTCCGAGAATAGGTGAAATTGCGTGGAGAATAGATAATGAAGCACTTTCAACCAACGCAACCTCCGCTCCTGCAGATGGCATATATTCAAGTTTCATGATTGACGACATCGTGGTGAAAAAAGCAAGTAAGGGTATTGAGATTACAGGTGTTGAAGAGAAGGATGGCAAGCTTACAGCTATTACCCTTAATGCTCTTTGGGCACCCCTTGAAAATCAGAAATTTATCGTAGCAGTTTATGGTGCTGACAATGCTAAGACACTGAAGGATGCAAAAATTCTTACATATAATAATAAAAAGACAATCACCCTTGATACTCCTATTGAAGTTGGCAGCGGTGACAGCGTAAAGGTATTTTATTGGGATATGGAAACACTTGCACCTATTATGGCAGAATTTCCGCAAACAATCGACTGAAATTTATCTGTGAAAAACAGAAACTAGTTTAATTGCAAAATCCTCCCCCCGAAAGAGGGGGGAGGACTTTACAAAGGTATTTGAATTTGGTGATAGAATGAGCTTATTTAAAAAAGAACGTGGAGCAAGGTGGCTTTTTTCCTATCTTGTCATTATAATGTGTTTGTTTACAGCTATGGCTGTCATTATCGGTATTTACTCAACCTCGCTCAAAAAAGAGATGGACGAGTTTAATGAGTTTGTTTTTGAGAGTGTTGCGGCTTCGGTTAATGATGTGCTTTCGGATGTAAACGACCTTCATGTAAATATTGCCAGAAACGATAAGCTGCGGAGACTAACTATGTTCACCGGAGACTTTTACAGGTCGCAATTAACATATGACGTTATTGGTGATCTGGTTTCCTACGGAGAGTTAGCAAATAATGTTGACCATTTCTTTATATATTTAAAAAATACAGATACAATTTTATCCTACAACGGAGTTGTAGACAGTAAAACTTTTTTTAATTATTATTTTAAAAGAGGAAATGTAGAATACGAGGACTGGAAAAATTTATTCTACAATTTTGAAAACGACGAATACATTTCTATGAAATGTGTAAATAAATCTGACAAACTGATAGATTCCATAGGGTTTTTGTTTCAGGTGTCTGCGGACAATCCAAACGCCGTAGGTGTTATTCTTTGCGATAAAAAGCACTTTATGAACAATATCGAAAAAATAGAGTGGAAGAGTCTTTGTGATATTTACATTTATAACGGACAGGGTAAACTGATGCTTTACGACAAAAACTCTGATGACGGCGAGGTTCCCAAAACACTGAAAGAGGCAGAAAAGTACGCAGAAAAAAGCAACATAGTATTTAAGAAAAGCGTAGCCATTGATAAATACTACTGGCAGCTTATGTGTGTTGTTCCAAAGGAGGCACTTAACTCCACGATACACATAACACAATGTGTAATAATAGGGATAGTTATTTTCTCGCTTATACTTTTGGTATTTCTGGTAAAATACCTCCTGAAAATGAACAGGAAGCCGATACTGTCAGTATTATCACTCTTCGGTGCGACCGAGGAAAAGAATGAATATGAGGCACTTCATCGTCTTGTAAATGAAACGCTTACGAAGAATAACAACCTGCTTAATAATCTGAAAAACCGTGACAGAGAGCTTAAAACCATTGCTATATCAAAAATTATAAAGGGTGATATGCCCCGAAGTGCGTTAGCAGAGTATAACATCGAATTTCAGAGTGAGAATTATGCGGTTATATCTTTTTTCATGGAGGATTTATCCACGTTTTTCCCTGAAGATACTGCCATGCCCAATTTTGAAAAGAGCTATCATTTACGGTATAACATAAATAACGTAATGGAGGAGCTTTGCTCTCAGGAAAATATCTGTGTATATACTACAGAAATTGACCAAAACATCGTAAGTCTGGCAAATCTGGGCGAAAATACTACCGTAGATGCCCTTACACAGGCTGTACAAAAGGGTGTTGAATTCATAAACAGCTGCTTTGATATACAGCTGAGATATGCAATTTCTGATATATACAGTACATTCTCCGAGCTGTCAGTGGCATATGCACAGACAGTGCGGATACTGGAATATAAGCGAATTATGAAAACCGATGATATGATATCTTTTTCACAGTTGAGTGAGCTTAAGGCAGGACAGTATATCTTTGATTTAAAGAACGAGGAAAAACTGGTACATTTCCTCAAAATCGGTAGCACTCAGGAGGCATTGGCGCAGGCGGCACTTCTTTTTAAAGAGCTTGCCATGCCCGGAAGATATTCAACGGATTACATCAGGTATGCTGTGCTGGACGTTGCTATAACCGTGACGAAATGCGCTCATGAGCTTTTGCAGAATAGTGATGATATAGAGTATGGAATTACATTATGTAAGAGTGTTTTGCAGAGTGTTGATTTGGCACAGATGCAGTCGGAGATAGAGCGGTATATAGAAAAAGTATGTGAGATAACTAACATCATCTCCCGCAGAAAAAAACGGCAGAAGTGTAATGCTGAAGAAATAAGGAATTATGTTCATGAGAATTTGACAGACTTTAATCTTAGTGCAGTATCGGTAGGGGCTTATTTCGGTATTACTGCAGCGTACGTATCTAAACTGTTTAAGGATGAAACAGGGATATCTCTTACCGATTATATATCTAAAAAACGCATTGAGCGGGGATGCGAGCTGCTTGCCGAGGGTAAATACTCAATCCGTGAAATTTCCGAAATGGTAGGATTCAGCAATGAACGAACATTCTATCGTGCCCAGAAAAAATTCAGAAATAGTTGATGATAAATTACATTAACATATATTTTTTGAAAAATCTAAGGAGAGATGCAAAATGGCAAAAAAAAGATATGTGCAGGTGGGCGTAGGGGGAAGAGCACGTTTCTTCTATGAAGCAGTAGCTTCAACCTATTCGGAAACTTCTGAAGTAACAGGGTTTTGCGATGTTAACCGTACCCGTATGGAATATGCCGTAAAGGTGCTTGAGGAGAACTATAATTATCCCGCACCCAAGCTTTACGGAGCAGATGAATTTGAAAAAATGATTGAGGAGCAAAACCCCGATTGCGTTATTGTTACATCTATTGACAGAACGCACCATAAATACATTATCAAAGCTATGGAAATGGGCTGCGATGTTATTTCTGAAAAGCCTATGACCACGGATGAAAAGAAATGTCAGGAAATTCTGGATGCAGTAGAGCGTACAGGAAAGCATCTACGTGTCAGCTTTAATTACCGCTATGGTGTGGTTAACACAAAGCTTTGCGAGGTTTTGCGCAGCGGTGTTATAGGTGATATTAAGGCTGTTCACTTTGAATGGATGCTTTCAACAACACACGGTGCTGACTATTTCCGTCGCTGGCACAGAGATAAGAAAAACAGCGGGGGTCTTCTTGTTCACAAATCGACCCATCACTTTGACCTTGTAAATTTCTGGCTTAATACATATCCTGTTGAGGTTTATGCAATGGGAAATCTTGCATTCTATGGCAGAGAAAATGCAGAAGAAAGAGGTATTACTAAGTTCTACAGCCGTGCACATAAGTCAGAAAACGCAAAGGATGATCCGTTTGCACTTATTATGGAGGGAAATCCGGGCCTTGAGGGTCTGTACCTGAATGCGGAAAAGGACGATGGCTATATCCGTGACCAGAGCGTATTTGGTGATGGTATCAGCATAGAGGATATAATGGGAGTAACTGTTCGATATGCAAACGGGGCTATTATGACCTATCAGCTTACTGCGTTTTCACCTAAAGAGGGTTACCGTGTAACATTTACAGGAACTAAGGGAAGAGTAGAGATGGATGCAACGGAAATGACCTATGTAAATGCAGGTGGTGACAAGGCAGAGGAAGGAGCTATCGCAAGTCATACAATTACGGTTTATCCGATGTTTAAAGAGCCGTATACCGTAGATACAGAAAAAATCGAGGGCGGTCACGGTGGCGGAGATTCCGTGCTTCTAAATGATATTTTTGGTGTCCCTGAATATGATCCTCTCCAGAGAGCAGCAGGGTCTATGGACGGTGCAATGAGTATTATTACAGGTATTGCTGCAAATAAATCGATTGCAACGGGTATGCCTGTTAAAATTAAGGATTTAATCGATATTCCTAAAAAATAAGCGAGGAGAGATATTATGAAAACAAAAGCATTAAAATACGGCAGATTTGCCTGTGACACGATGATGAAAAGATTCCCCGATGCACAGCTTCCTCCCAAGGGCGGCTTCCATTACCACGCAGGGGTATCGCTGTCGGGTATGTACAACATCTATTCTGTATGCAAGGATGAAAAATACCTAAGCTATATCAAAAAATGGGTTGACAGTATTATTATTGAGGACGGTATTATTCAAAGCTTTGCCAAGGGCTCTCTTGACGATTATATGGCAGGCATACTGCTTTTCCCGTTATATGAGCGTTTCCACGAAGAAAAGTATATGACGGCACTCAGGCTTTTCAAGGGGATTATCCGCAACTGGCTTGTCAATGAAAAGGGTGGCTTCTGGCACAAGGAATATTTCCCTTACCAGATGTGGCTTGACGGGCTTTATATGGCAGGCCCTCTGCAGATGATGTTTGCGGAGTATTTTGGCGAGGAATATTTCTATGACAATGCTGTAAAACAAGCACTTCTCATGTATGAAAATATGCAGGATGAAAAAACAGGTTTGCTTTTCCATGCATGGGACGATTCAAAAGAGGTAGAATGGGCAGACAAGGAGACAGGTCTATCGAGTGAAGTTTGGGGCAGAGCTATAGGATGGTATGTCGTGGCAACGCTTGATATATTGGAATTATTGCCTGAAAATCATCCTCAAAGGGAGAAACTTATTTCAGTAGAGCGTGAAATGCTTTCTCGGATTTCGACATATCAGGATAGTGAAAGCGGTATGTGGTATCAGGTTGTCGGCAAGGAGAAAGAGGCAGGCAACTGGCTTGAAACCTCCTGTAGCTGCCTGTTTACATATGCTATGGCAAAGGCTGTCAGAATGGGAATACTGGATGAAAAATATATGGAATGTGTCGAAAGAGGTTTTGAGGGTGTAATATCACATTCCGTAACGGAAAAAGACGGAAAATTCAACCTTAGCGGAGTGTGTATCGGCACAGGAGTCGGTGATTTTGAATACTATATTAACCGTCCTACTACAGAAAACGACCTGCACGGTATGGGAGCGTTTGTGCTGATGTGTGCAGAGTTGGCAAGATAAAGTTTATTAAAAATAATAATCAGCTGTTTTTGTATTATAAGAAACAGCTGATTATTATTTTTTTACATTCCTTTCTTTTGCACCATAAAAATATTGCATTTATGCGGGAAAGAGTATATAATTAAAAAGGTGTATTATGTGAAAGGGGGCGGATTTATGAAGGATTCACCTGTCAGAAAAATAAATATTCAGGAAAAGCTTTTATCCTTCGGGTATTGCGCTGACAGTCTGCTGGCAAGCATATACTGTGACCTTTCGCGCCCCGATACATATGGTGAAACGGTGCTTTGCGCGCTTGAGGACTGCATTTGTGCGATTGGCGAGGACGGTAGTTTTTTTAGCAGAGCATACAGTGATATTACCGATATATATGCAGAAAACTACGTTTCATCGGGCGGCATAATTCTCCGTTGCGGCAGTGAAGAAATGCTTATGGGTTATTTTACATTAAGCGTTTCTGCCAAAGTGGAATGGTTTATAAATATTGTTCGTAAACTCATTTCGGGGGGAATTCCCGAAATTACCGAGGGCGATGTTAGCGAGCCTGCGGAGTTCTCTTATATAAATAAGGGCAGAAAAAAACTGTTTTTCCGTGTGCTGTCATATCTGACAGGGTATAAAAAGCAGCTTTTCGAGGTGATAGGAATCATAATTCTGGTAACGGTGGTGAATTTGATTCCGCCGTATCTTACAGGAACGGTTCTTTATGACGAAGTGTTAACTCCCGACGGAAAATTTTCAGGAAAACTACTGGAGCTGATAGCAATTCTGGCATCCGTTTCCTTATTCAGTGTGCTTTTGGGAATCCTTCAGGGAAGAATCGGCGCACAGATGTCGGGCGGTATCATTTATGATATCAAGACAGAGGTTTTTTCCTCCATGCAGAAGCTTGGGATGAGCTTTTTCACATCAAAGCGTACAGGAAATCTGATGAACAGGATTAACAGTGACGCTCTCGACATTCAATACTTTTTAAATGACGGATTACCCAATTTTGTGATAAATGCGCTTACTATCTGTGCGATAGGTCTGTTTTTGTTTATCGTTAATCCTCTGCTCTCGGTAGCAGTTTTAATTCCCGTGCCGCTGATTGCATTTATTATAAAGAAATCAGCGCGTGTTTTTAAACGGCTTCAATGGCATACATGGCGCAGATCATCATCAATGAATTCCATAATCAATGACACACTTATGGGAGTCAGGGTTGTAAAGGCATTCGGTAAAGAAACGAGAGAAATTCAGCGATTCTCCGATGCCAGCAGACTTCTGTATGAAAACCGTCTGCGTGAGGGAGTGGCTGCGGCAAAGGTTTTTCCTATGCTCAGCTGGATTATGGCTCTTGGCGGTCTTGTCGTATGGGGGCTTGGCGGTGGTCAGGTTATGCGCGGTGTACTTACGTTTGGTGAACTGATGACATTTGTCGGTTACTTATCGCTCCTTTATTCACCTGTAAACTTCATGGTGAAAACCTTTGCATGGTGGACGAACTGTATGAACAGCGCCCAGCGTATTTTTGAGGTTATAGACAGAAAGACCGACGTACCCGAAGCAGAAAGCCCTGTGACACTTGAGAAAATACGTGGGGATGTAGAACTTAAGAACGTCACATTTTCATATGAACCGAACAGAACCGTTCTCAAAAACGTTTCGTTCAGCGTTAAAAGCGGAGAAATGATTGGTCTGGTAGGGCATAGCGGAGCCGGAAAAAGTACCATTACCAATATAATAACACGTCTTTATGATGTTAATGACGGAGAGGTTTTGATTGACGGAATAAACGTTAAGGACATAAGCTTTGACAGCCTGCGCAGAAATATCGGTATGGTGCTGCAGGAAACATTCCTTTTTTCAGGAAGCA
>SVJI01000054.1 GCA_015069065.1 Oscillospiraceae bacterium
GAAGCAACAGAATTTTTTGATGCAATACCCAAGATAAAAAATAAGCTTCAGACCATTAAGGATGTAGGACTTGGGTATATCAAGCTGGGACAGTCCTCAACCACTCTTTCAGGCGGGGAGGCACAGCGCGTAAAGCTGGCAACGGAACTTTCAAAGCGCTCAACAGGTAAAACCATATATATTCTTGATGAGCCGACCACAGGGCTCCATGCAGCAGACGTACACCGTCTCATAGATGTTTTGAACAGATTTGTGGAGGAGGGTAACACTGTGCTTGTAATCGAGCATAATCTCGACGTAATCAAGACGGCTGACCATATAATCGATTTGGGACCTGAGGGCGGTGACGGCGGCGGCACAATAGTTGCCTGCGGCACACCCGAGGAGGTTGCAAAAAATTCCGCATCCTATACAGGAATGTTTCTTAAAAAAATGCTTTGATTTTCATAAACCCCCTTTGTTTTTAATATATATTAAGAACAAGGGGGTTTTATTATGACAGAGGCAACAGGCAGAAAAACAGGAAATATAATTATTGAGAACAGGAAGAAATTTACCGCAGGCGGAATAAAGGATGTTGAGAGCTTCTCTCCCGAAAAGATTGTGCTTTTAACAGAAAATTCAGTGCTGACAGTTACCGGAAACGCAATGAAAGTAAAAAAGCTTTCTACAGAAACAGGAGATATTTTCATAGAAGGAGAAATTAACGGATGTGTGTACTCCCGCTCAAAGGGCGAACAGGAGAGCTTTTTGAAAAGGGTGCTTAAATAATGGAAATATCCTCGACTCATCAGGTGTATGTGTTTGGCTTGTGCGTGTTATCAGGAATGCTGTGCGGTGTTTTTTTTGATTTGCAGCGTTTTCTGCGCAGGGTGCATTTTGCCGGAGGTGTGCGCACAACACTGGAAGATATACTTTTTGCAGCGGTATGCATAGGCGTAATTCTCGGAGTGGGCTTTTATTTTAACAATGGAGAAATGCGCTATTATCAGGTGATGGGAAGTATCAGCGGAGCATTGCTGTATGCGGCCCTTTTCAGCCGGCTTATAATGAAAATATTTATGGCAGGATACAGGGCATTTAATGTGCTTATCATAAAACCGCTGATAAAAATAATTCATATTTTATATGTTCCTGTAAAAAAGCTTTTATATGCATTGAGAAAGCTTTTTTTGAGGGTGAGAAAATTTATCGGGAAGCTGCTTAGAAATGCAAAACAACGAAAAAAACGCCTTAAAAAAAGAATGAAAATGTTATAAAAAAACCTTTACAAATGAAATTCTTTAAGTTATACTATAGGATGTGAGGTGAGGTGTGTGAAAAGAGCGGAAATGAAATCCGTGCGCAGACAGCGCAAAAATACTCGTGGTTACTATGTTCGTGTTGCCGTGTGTGTTTTAATAGTAGGCGGATTCCTTTATACTCTTGCAGCACAGCAGATTCGCCTGATGAACATTCGCAGTGAAACTGCGCGGTGTGAGGAAGAAATCGCCTTGCAGGAAAAGGAATATGAGCGTTTAAAAGAAAAGGCTGAATATAGCTCCTCGGATAAGTTTTACGAGGAAAAGGCCCGTGATGAGGGATATGTCCTCGAAAACGAGACGGTTTTTGTTGTTGGAAATTGATTTAAGTATTTTTACATAACTGAAAGGGGCAAAACACCTTTATGGCACTTGAAGTAGGACAAATAGTTGAGGGCAAGGTTTCCGGAATAACGGGATTTGGAGCATTTGTAGATTTTCCCGACGGAGAAACAGGATTAGTACATATTTCAGAGGTTGCGAGGAATTACGTAAAAGATATAAATGAGCATCTTACAGTAGGACAGACAGTAAAGGTAAAGGTTCTGTCACTTGATGAAAAAGGCAAGATTAGCCTTTCTATCAAGAAAGCGCAGGAGAATAATTTTCAGCGCAGAGGAGCAGTTCCTTTTAGCGGAAAGCCTGCTGAAATTGACTGGAACGTTGAAAATGACCAGAAGGATTTGTCTTTTGAGGATATGATGGCGAATTTCAAACAGTCCAGTGATGCACGTATGCTTGATATAAAGCGTAATGTTGAATCAAAACGCGGCAGCAGAAGACGATAAAAGAATAAAAAACACCTGCATAAGTTGTGTTATGCAGGTGTTTTTTATTCTTTTATCTGAGGCTGTATTTCCCAAGGTACTCCACATTTTTAATTTCTCTCGTCATTATTTCATTCATGCTTAATCCCAATGCATTACATAAACTGGCGATATAAAACAGCAGTTCTCCGATTTCCTTTTCGACACTGCTGCGGCAGTCGCCGCATAAATATCCGTTTACACCGGACATTTCTCTTGGCGAAAATTTGTTTTTTTCTGTAAGTGCTGTAAGTGTTTGCTCAGCGGTTATTTTTACACAGCCGCATCCTGTAGCGGATTTTATACTGCTGCGACAAATTTTTCCGCAGGCAGTCTGGCATTTTGTCAGAATATCGAGCAAATTACTGTTACGGACAATGAGTGCGGCCACTTTTTCCTGAAACTCATCCGGTTGAGGGGCGTTCATCTGTTTCACCTCCGCTTATTGACTTCAGTATTTATTATATATTTCATTGATAATATAGTCAATGTAAGAGTTTGTAATAAAAGGTCGCAGGAAAAATATTAAATAAACTTTTTCCCTTTAAAAATATTGAAACCTATATCAATGTATGATATAATTAGCTATTATAGTTATTGTATTACGAAGGAAGGAACAGCCGATGTTAGAAAAGGAATGGGTATTTCTTGACGAAAATATAGACCAGGCGCAGGCGGAGGCGTATGCAGAGATTTTTGATATCCCTGTTATTGTAGCCAAAGTTCTTATAAACCGCGGATTTACTGATGCGGCAGAGGCTAAGAAATTTCTGGATAAAAATTCAGACGGCTTCTATTCACCAAGCTTGCTTACAGATATGGATAAAGCTGTTGCAAGAATAAAAGAAGCAATTTCTAAAAAGGAACACGTTGTTGTGTATGGAGATTATGATGTTGACGGCATTACCTCCACAGCACTCTTGGTAAGCTATTTGCGGGAAAACGGTGTTGATGCCAAGGCGTATATCCCCGACAGACAGAATGAGGGCTATGGCATAAATAAAACCGCAGTTGAGAAAATCTGCCGTGACGGTGCGACGCTTCTCATCAGTGTTGATACCGGTATAACTGCTTTTGAGGAAACAAAGTATGCCATGGAGCTTGGATGTGACGTAATTATAACAGACCATCACGAGTGTAAGGCAGAGCTTCCCCAGGCCGTTGCCGTTATAAATCCAAAGAGGACTGACTGCAGCTATCCCTTTAAAGATTTAGCGGGTGTTGGCGTTGCATTTAAGCTTGTATGTGCAGCCAGTGATAAAACGGAGCGCGAGCTGTTAGACCAGTATGCGGACCTTGTAGCACTGGGTACTATTGCTGACGTGGTATCTCTTAAAGATGAAAACAGAATTATTGCCGCGCGTGGAATTGAAAAGCTTTCGTCTAATCCTAATGTGGGGCTTGCTGCTGTAATCTCCACTCTTGGACTCAGACAGAAGTGGAATAACTGCGCCGTTGTAAGTTATTCAATTGCGCCCAGACTTAATGCGGCAGGAAGAATGTCAAACGCGATGATTGCCGTGGACTTACTCCTCACAAAGGATGCCGTGGAGGCACAGGAGCTTGCTAACCGCCTTGATGAGGATAACAGAAATCGCCAGAATCAGGAAAAGGTAATCTTTGATGAAGCGGTTCAGATGATAAACAGCATTGATTTGTCAGATAAAAAGGTGCTTGTACTTGCAAAGCGTAATTGGCATCATGGAATAATAGGTGTTGTGGCATCACGTATATGCGAGAGATATAACAAAACCTGTATTCTGATTTCCATAGATGATGATTGGTGCAAAAGCTCAGGAAGAAGTGTTGAGGGAATTAACCTTTTTGAGGCACTGGGTCACTGCTCTGATATTCTTGAAAAATTTGGCGGACATGCATATGCGGCAGGCTTTTCTATTAAGGAGGAATACATTCCTGAACTTGACAGAAGGCTTAACGAATTTGCAAAGGAATGTAATCTGGAGGAAAAACTGCCTCAGCTTTTAATTGATTCAAGGATAACGGTAAATGATATAAATGCCGCTACAATAAGAAAGACAGAAGTTCTTGCACCGTACGGAGCAGGGAATAAGGTTCCTGTCTTTGCCCTTATGGGAGGCAGGATTGTAGATGTTAAAACCCTTTCGGACGGAAAGCACTGCAGACTTCTGGTAGAAAGCGATAAGCGCCTTGTGGAGGCTATCGCATTTGGTGCCGGAACATTGGCGCAGGAGTGTTATGTGGGTGATGTTGTAGATTTGGCAGGAGAGCTGAACATCAACCTGTATAACGGACAGACACGTCTGCAAATTATTGTCAGCGGAATAAGAATGTCGCATAAGGAAGTAGCTGATGTGCTTCCCGACAGACAGGATTTTGTGGATATATACCGCTATCTGAAACAAAACGGAAACATAAGCGAGGATGTTTCAACACTTTCGGGTATATTTACCAGAAGCTTCGGCAGAAGAATTATGAGGGATAAAATTATAAATGTACTCAGAGTGTTTATGGATTTGGACATACTTACATATCATAAGCTTGGCGATGTGATTCAGATTACATTGCTTGAAACAGAAAAGGGAAAGAAAGTTTCGATTGATAAGAGCGCGGAATATCAGCGTATAAAGAAAGAAATTGAAAGTGCAAGTTAAGGGGTGACACTATGGACCATGCCTTTGAAGTATTGATGGATAAAATCAAAAAATATAATAAAAATGCCGAGGATGAGCGTGCCTTGATTTATAAGGCATATACGCGCTGTAAGGAGGAACATTCCAATCAGCATCGTCACAGCGGTGAACCGTATTTTATTCATCCGTATGAGGTTGCGTGCATACTGGCAGACATGGAGCTTGACAGTGAGGCAATTATTGCAGGACTTCTTCACGATGTTATTGAGGATACTCCCTTTGGCTATGAGCAGCTTAAGGAGGAGTTCGGACCGCAGGTTGCCATGCTTGTTGAAGGTGTGACCAAGCTTGACAAAATCAAGTGCATTTCCAAGGAGGAAGCACATATTGAAAATTTGCGCAAAATGTTCTTTGCCATGGCAGAGGATATCCGCGTGGTGCTTATAAAGCTCGCTGACAGACTTCACAATATGCGTACTCTTAAGCATATGAAGCCTGAAAAACAGCTGGAAAAGGCAAAGGAATCACTCGATGTATATGCTCCACTGGCATATAGACTGGGTATTTCAAAAATAAAAATTGAGCTTGAGGATTTGTCACTTAAATATCTTGACAGTGTTGCATATTATGAAATAGTTGACGGATTGTCACAGAAGCAGTCTGAAAGGGATTCTTACGTTCAGAATGTGCGTGATGTTATTGCAGATAAAATGGAGTCGATGGGTATTAAATGCCACATTGCTGCCCGTGCAAAGCATATTTACAGCATTTTCAGAAAAATGTACAATCAGAATAAAACTCTTGACGAAATATATGATTTGTTTGCAGTACGCATAATTGTTGACACTGTTGCGGAGTGTTATGCCGTTTTAGGTATTGTTCATGAGGAATATAAGCCAATCCCCGGACGTTTTAAGGATTATATTGCCATGCCAAAGCCGAACATGTATCAGTCACTCCACACCACTGTCATAGGTCCTGACGGTCAGCCCTTTGAAATACAGATTCGTACATGGGACATGCACCGTGTTGCAGAGCGTGGTATTGCCGCGCACTGGAAGTATAAAGAGGGTAAGGCAGGAAACAGTGATAACCTCGAATGGGTAAATAAATTGCTTGAAATTCAGAGTGAAGCAGTTGACCCAGAGGACTTTATGCGCACACTTAAAATCGATATGTTTGCCGATGAAGTATTTGTGTTTACTCCCCGCGGTGATGTTATCGGATTGCCTGCAGGAGCTACTCCTATTGACTTTGCGTTTTATATCCATTCAGCAGTAGGCTATAAGATGACAGGTGCCAAGGTGAATTCTAAAATAGTAAACCTTGACTACAAACTGAAAAATGGTGATATTGTCGAAATTATTACTTCAGGCGCAAGTAAGGGCCCCAGCATGGACTGGCTTAAAATTGTCAGGACAAGCACCGCCCGAAACAAGATAAATTCATGGTTTAAAAAGGAAAACAGAGAAGCAAATATTGAACGCGGCAAAAATGCTGTGGAAAATGAGCTTAAGCGCGTCGGCATGAGTCAGTCTGCTCTTTTCCAGAATAAGTACCTTGACCCTATGCTTAAACGCTATGGATTTGCAAATGTTGAGGAAATGTATGCGGCGATAGGCTTTGGAGGAATAACCTCGGCAAAGATAGTTACCAGATTGCGCGACAGCTACCAGAATGACCATAAGGAAACAGCATCGCCTGAAATGCTTCCCAAGCAGATTTCGAGAAAGACTACAAAGAGTGACAGCGGTATAGAGGTGCGCGGCGTAGATAACTGTCTGGTAAGGCTTTCACGTTGCTGCAACCCTGTCCCCGGAGATGATATTATAGGCTTTATTACACGCGGCAGAGGTGTCAGCGTGCATCGCAGTGACTGTATAAATATTCTTAATGAAAATCTTACCGATGATATGCGTAAGCGTATGATTGAGTGTAATTGGCTTGATGATATTTCTTCATCGTTCAGTGCTGAACTTAGCATTGAGTGTACAAACCGCAGCGGTATATTGGCAGATGTTATCGGTGTTGTGTCGGAGCAGAAGCTAAATCTTATTGCTGCAAATGCCCGCGGATTAAAAGACAGAACGGCTCTCATCGATATTACGATTGAAGTAACGAATAAAGAGCAGATTGAGTCTATTATCAGGAAACTCCACCGAGTGCCGGGCGTTTATGACATTAAGAGAACTGTTCAGTAGAAAGGTGTGTTTGTGTGAATATAGAGTGTCTTACTTTAGGCTCTATGCAAGTGAATTGCTATGTGCTTTGTGAAAATGGTGAGGCTGTAGTAATTGATCCCGGAAGTGAATGTGATAAAGTTATGTCTTATATAGAAAAAAGCGGATGTAATTTGTCGAAGATTCTCCTTACTCACGGGCACTTTGACCATATCGGTGCGGTGAAGGAGCTTGCAGAAAAAAGCGGAGCAGAGGTTTATGTTCATAGCGGTGATGCACCAATGCTGGAGGATAACACGAAAAATCTCAGTTACCTTACAGGGGAGGAGATTGAAACCTTTTCTGCTGACAAGTTTTTAGATGATGTGGAGAAATTAACGGTTGGAAATTCGGAAATTAAGGTTTATTATACCCCCGGACACAGTAAGGGCAGTGTCAGCTTTCTGTGCGGAGATAATTTATTCTGCGGGGATTTGCTGTTCAAAGGTTCAATAGGCCGCTTTGACCACGGAAGCCTTAGAATTGAGCTTACCTCCCTTAAATTCCTTATGGATAACTTTAGTGATGATATAAAGGTTTTCCCCGGTCACGGTGAGTCAACAACCATAGGTGAAGAGCGGAGAAACAACCCCTATATTCTTAATCATGTATTGGATTGATAGTTTATGAATATAATAACAAACGGACATTCTTTTGAGGATGCTGTACGTCAGATACTACAGTTGTTTTTTGATTTGAACGCGGATTTTGCTGTAGTGTCGGAATTATCTGTTGAAGAAAATCTATATATTGCTAATGCAAAAATCACCCTCGGCGACAAATGCGCCGAGGGTGAAATAAAAGCAGAACTTATAAACCCTGAAAAAAGGCAAATCAGCGACATTATTAAAAAGTCGGTGTTTTTTGCGTGTAAAAAAATTTCCGATATGCCCACACCGTGGGGTATCTCTACAGGGATTCGTCCTGCAAAGACTGCACGAATGATGCTTGATGACGGTCAGGAAGACGGAGAAATTCTCAAGTATATGCAGGAGGAATTTTTTGTTTCTCACAAAAAGGCACTGCTTAGTCTGGACGTAGCAAAAAAAGAAAAGGAGCTTTTAAAAGGACGGCTTGATAACGGTGTAAGTCTGTATGTGGGAATACCTTTTTGCCCTACAAGGTGTGCATATTGCTCCTTTATATCGCAGGCATTAGCACATAATCAAAAATTCGTAGAGCCTTATGTAGAAGCACTGGTTAAGGAAATTGAGCATACTGCGCGTATGGCAGAGGAATTGGGATTTAAGGCGGAAACCATATATTTTGGCGGCGGTACGCCTACTACGCTTTCTCCTGAGCATCTGGATAAGCTTATAAAAAGGATTAAGTCCTGCTTTGATGTGGAAAATCTTCTGGAATTTACTGTTGAGGCAGGCAGACCGGATACATTCACAGATGAGATGTTAGCAGCTTTGAGTGAGAACGGAGTTAACCGCTTAAGCATAAATCCTCAGTCAATGAATCAAAAAACCCTTGATGAAATTGGCAGACGGCATAGTGTGGAGCAAACAGTCAAAGCGTTTGACATGGCGCATAAATACGATTCGTTCAGCATAAATGCCGATATTATTGCCGGACTTCCAGGAGAAACCACAGAGGATTTCAAAAAAACTGTGGTGGAAGTGTGTGACCTTTCACCTGATG
>SVJI01000055.1 GCA_015069065.1 Oscillospiraceae bacterium
ACAGATAACAGACACTGACCTTAAGGTTATTGATGATAAAGCTATATTCAAGGGAGTTATGCGCGTTACCGTGCTTTACAAGAGCGAAAGCGGCATCGAGTATGCACAGACGGAAACATCATTTGCCCATGTTCTGGAGGCTAACGGAATACGCGATAACATGGATTTTGAACACTTGGTAAAGCCTATAGAAATATCGGCATCATTTTCTTCAGGTGACGAGAATGCCCCCTGCATGATAGATTATTCTGTTGAGATGTTTCTGCGTGTTATTGCCAGATGCACGGCAGAGCTTGACTGTGTTACAGATGCTTTTCTCCCCCACGGTTTATTAGAATGCAGCACCTCTCCCATTAGTGCAGACTGCATCGAGACCGTAATCGGCAAGGATGTAGACTTCCGTGAAAAAATTACTCTTCCTGATACTCTACCCTCAATTGACACAATATATCAGGTAGTGGCACGGCCATTTACGGAAAGCTGCATAATTGAGGATGGTAAGCTGCGTATATCCGGCTATACCGAGGTGTATCTGCTGTATCTGAGCAATGACGAGGAGGCTCCCGCCTGCAGTTACAAAACAAACGTCGATTTTTCTGTGACATGTGATTCTCCCGGATGCACCATAACACCTGTTGCATCAGCGCGGCTAAGAAACATAAGTTATACAATAAGTAATGAAAACAGTATTGATATACGCGGCTGTGTAGATGTAACCGTTCAATGCATAAAAACTGTGGAAACAGACATAATCTACGATGCGCAGTGCGGAAACTACGTTCCGGTTGAGCGTCCGTCCATTATCGTTTCATGCATTTGTGATGACAGAAGCCTGTGGGATATTTCCAAAGAATACTGCGTCAACCCTAACGATATACTTATGGCAAACGGTTTTGAAAATGAAACAGGGATAAAGAGCGGAATGGCACTTATAATCCCGAAATAAAGTTTTTCTTATATGTTAAACGAGAGGGTGTTTAAAAAGTCATGACTTTTTAAACACCCTCTCGTTTATATGTTTTTTCTCATACTACTAATTGCACTTTTTTCAAGGCGTGACACCTGTGCCTGACTTATCCCGACCTCATTTGCAACCTCTGTCTGTGTTTTGCCACGGAAAAACCGCATCATTATAATAAGCTTCTCTCTGTCTGTGAGCTTATCCATAGCCTCACGCAGGGAGATTTTTTCAATCCATGCTTCATCAATATTTTTCTTGTCTGAAACCTGATCCATTACATAAACGGCATCCCCACCATCGTGATACACAGGTTCAAAAAGTGAGATAGGCTCCTGTATGGCATCAAGAGCCATGGCCACATCCTCCTTTGTAGAATCAATCGCGCGGGCAATCTCCTCGCAAGTTGGCTCACGGTTACTCTCATTTATTATCTTCTCACGCACACAAAGTGCCTTGTAGGCAATATCACGCAATGAACGCGACACCCGAAGCGAATTATTATCACGCAAATATCTGCGGATTTCCCCGATAATCATCGGCACCGCATATGTGGAAAACTGCACGTCAAGCTCTGTATTAAAATTATCAATTGACTTAATAAGACCAATGCACCCAACCTGAAAAAGGTCGTCTACATTCTCACCACGGTTATTGAAACGGCCTATTACGCTGAGAACCAGTCTGAGATTTCCGCGGATAAATGTTTCACGTGCTACGGTGTCTCCTTTTTTTATTTTTTCAAAAAGCTCCTTTTTCTCCTGTGCAGTCAGTGTGGGTAGTTTTGATGTATTTACTCCGCATATTTCAACTTTACTTACCATTACAAAAAAAGCCTCCGCAAGAAAGATTAAGGCATTGGAGAGTGTACTCTGCATCTCCGATGCCTAATTAAATCTTTCCCACAAAGGCTTTTTATTATGCAACAGAACTTTCCATTAAATTCAAATTAACCGTTGAGTCTTTCCAAAAGCTCTGCCTGCTGTGCTTCATATCCGGGTTTTCCGAGAAGCGCAAACATATTCTTCTTATACGCTTCAACACCGGGCTGGTCAAAGGGATTTACTCCCAATATATATCCGCTGATTCCGCATGCCTTTTCAAAGAAATAAATCAGATTTCCAAGGCAGTATTCATCCATTTTTTCTATACGGAGAATAAGATTGGGCACATCACCGTCAGTATGAGCCAGAAGTGTTCCGTTGAATGCCTGCTCATTTACCAGACTTACTGTTTTACCTGCAAGGAAATTGAGTCCGTCTACGTTATCAGCATCCTCTTTTATTACTATATCCTTACGTGCATTGTCAAAAAACAGCACAGTTTCAAACATCATACGAAGTCCCTGCTGAATATACTGACCCATAGAGTGGAGGTCTGATGAGAAGTCAACAGATGCGGGGAAAATACCCTTATTTTCCTTACCCTCACTCTCACCGAAAAGCTGCTTCCACCACTCAGCAAAATAATGAACCTGAGGCTCGTAGTTAACCATTATCTCGATATTCTTACCCTTGCGGTAAAGGGCATTTCTTGCTGCAACATACTTGTAGCAGTCGTTTTCCTCAAGCTTGGGATTATTGTACTCTTTCATTGCATCGTATGCGCCCTGCATCATCGCATCTATGTCAGCACCGCTTGCTGCTATGGGAAGAAGGCCAACAGCGGTCAGAACACTGTAACGTCCGCCAACATCATCCGGAACGACAAAGGTTTCGTACCCTTCCTCGTCAGCAAGGTTTTTAAGCGCACCCTTTTCCTTATCGGTTGTGGCAAAGATTCTTTCCTTTGCACCCTCCTTGCCATACTTTTCAATAAGCATTTCACGAAATACTCTGAACGCAATTGCCGGCTCTGTGGTAGTACCGCTCTTTGATATAATATTTACAGAGAAATCAATATCCTTAACGACTTCTATAAGGTCTGCAAGGTATGTTGAGCTGATATTATTTCCTGCAAAGAAAATCTGTACACCGTCTTTACGCGCGTCCTTACTCAGGTTGAAGAAGTTGTGATGTATCATTTCCACAGCCATTCTCGCGCCAAGGTAGCTTCCGCCGATACCAATAACGATAAGCGCCTGTGAGTTACCCTTTATTTTCTCGGCAGCTTTTTTGATTCGTGCAAATTCTTCTTTATCATAATTTTCGGGGAGATTTACCCATCCTGTAAAATCCTTACCCCTGCCTGTTCCATTATGCAGAGTATTATGCGCCACCTCTATAAACGGTGCAAATGCCTCTACTTCATCCTTTGAAATGAATTTTTCCGCTTTGGTGTAGTCAAACCTGATTTTTGTCATTCCAACATCCTCCTTATTTTTCAAATCCATTAGGATTTTTACTCTGCCAATTCCATGCATCCTTACACATTTGCTCTATACCTCTCGTAGCCTCCCAGCCAAGCTCTTCCTTTGCCTTTGATGCATCTGCATAGCATATTGCCACATCTCCGGGGCGGGGCGGTGCTATAACATAGGGCAGTTCTTTGCCGCAAGCCTCTGAAAACGCCTTGACAATTTCCAGTACGCTGTAGCCCTGTCCTGTGCCGAGATTATATATATGTACTCCTGGAACGTTGCTTCTCTTTTCAACAGCCTTGAGATGTCCCAGTGCCAAATCCACAACATGGATGTAGTCACGCACACCTGTACCGTCCTTTGTAGGATAACAATCACCGAATACATTTACCTTGGGAAGTCTGCCTACGGCTACCTGTGCTACATAGGGAAGCAGATTGTTCGGAATACCCTTGGGATCCTCACCCATTTCTCCGCTGCTGTGCGCACCGATAGGGTTGAAATAGCGCAGAAGTACTACGCTGAAGCGATTATCTGATACATATACATCACTGAGAACTCTCTCAAGCATAAGCTTGGTAGAACCGTAAGGATTTGTTGTTGAAAGCGGGAAATCCTCCTTGATGGGGACAGTCTTGGGACTTCCGTAAACAGTAGCGGATGATGAAAATACAATGTTAAATACATTGTGCTGCTTCATAACCTCAAGAAGCACGAACGTACCTGTCATATTATTGTGATAATACTCAAGAGGCTTGGACACTGACTCACCAACAGCCTTAAGACCGGCAAAGTGAATAACAGCCTCCACGTCATGCTCGTCAAATATTCTGGACAAATACTCTCTGTCAAGAATATCACATTTATAAAAGGGGAAATCCTTTCCTGTAATTTTCTTTACCACTTCAATTGATTTTTCACATGAATTTGAAAGGTTATCCACCACCACAATTTCATGCCCTGCATTAAGCAGTTCTACACATGTATGGCTACCGATATATCCGGCGCCGCCTGTAACAAGAATTTTCATATAATTTTCCTCCAATCCTATTCTCTTCCTATATTTTATATCACTACGGATAGTCTGTCAAGCAAAACAAATGTATGTTTTTGACTTTTGTAAATTTATTTGCGACATATTTCAAACAAATATATTACATTCCGTCATTTTACCCCCATTACTTTCCAAATGGTAATTTTTAAAATAAAATGCAAATTGTTTTTGTCAACCTGATTTTCCGCATTAAATCGGGGTTTGAGTTTTTCACAGGTTTCGAAAATTTTATTGTTAATATCTGTGAAAACTGTGAAAAACTCCTGTTAATAACCTAAAATCCAGTGTTTTAAATGTTGAAAACTCCTGTTTTAGTTAATTTTACTTTAAATTTTTATGTAAACCCAATTTTACATAAAAAAATAATAATCAATGAATTATATAAACCAAAATTATTACATATTATTTCATATTTTATCCTTTTATGACATAAATCCCCCTAAAGAATCGGCATCACTCACCTTTAAGATGCCATTCTAAGGGGGATTTTAAGTCTTTTTCTTTTACAGATTATCTATGTTTTCCTGTGTTACCAGCTTTACGCCGTTTTCTGTAAGTATTTTTGCAGCTTTTTCATTATCTTCAACACGGAGAACAACATAAGCGTGCTTTCCTGAAATCGTGATAAAAGCATACAGATATTCAACGTTAATGTTGTTTTGGCTCATAAGCTGAAGCACCTCTGAAAGTCCACCTGCAACATCGGGGATTTCAACACCAATAACCTTGGTAATTGAAACCACACAATCATTTTTGCTAAGTGCTTCCTTAGCCTTTTCAACATCGTTTACTATCAGCCTGAGAATACCAAACTCCTGTGTATCTGCCACACTAAGCGCTCTTATACTTACGCCTGCATCTGCAATGCTCTGTGTAATCTGTGCAACTGTACCTGCCTTATTTTCAACAAATATTGATAACTGCTTGATTGTCATTTTCTCCACTCCTTTTTAATTATTATAAAGATTTCTTCTATCTATCACTCTTACTGCCTTACCCTCGCTTCTTACGATTGACTTAGGCTCAACGATACGAACATTTGCATAAATACCAATCATAGATTTGAGTGCATCGTTAACTTCTTTCTCTATTTTTGAAAGTTCGTTTATCTTATCGGAGAAAAGCTCAGGGGTCATTTCAACCCTTACCTCGATAGTGTCACTCGTCTTTTCACGATCTACAATAATCTGATAGTTAGATGTAAGTCCCTTTGCCAGAAGAACTTCCTCAATCTGGGACGGGAACACGTTTACACCCTTAACAATAAGCATATCATCGCTTCTGCCCATGGGCTTCGCCATTTTAACATGAGTTCTGCCGCAGGAGCATTTTTCTCTGCTGAGAACACAGATATCCTTTGTACGGTAACGAATCATGGGGAATGCTTCCTTAGTGATACAGGTGAATACAAGCTCACCCTTTTCTCCCTCAGGAAGTACCTCTCCTGTCTTGGGGTCAATTATTTCCGCAATGAAGTGGTCCTCATTCACGTGCATGCCTGTCTGGTCACTACATTCAAACGCAACACCGGGACCGCAGATTTCAGTAAGTCCATAGATATCGTAAGCCTTGATACCAAGTCTTTTTTCAATATCCTTACGCATTTCTTCTGTCCAAGCCTCTGCACCGAAAATACCTGCCTTAAGCTTAACCTTGTCTTTAATCCCTCTTTCCTCAATGCTTTCAGCAAGGTACTGCGCATATGAGGGCGTACAACAAATAATCGTTGCCTCAAGGTCTGTCATAAACTGAATCTGGCGCTCAGTATTACCTGATGACATCGGGAGTGTAAGACATCCTACCTTATGGGAACCTCCGTTAAGACCAGGGCCGCCTGTAAAAAGTCCGTAACCGTAGCAAACCTGACACACATCCTCCTTTGTTCCTCCTGCTGCAACGATAGCTCTGGCACAGCAGTCCTCCCAAAGATTGATGTCATTCTGTGTATAAAAGGCAACCACTCTCTTTCCCGTCGTTCCACTGGTTGATTGAATACGTACGCACTCGGAAAGGGGCTTTGACATAAGTCCGTAGGGATAAGCCTCACGAAGGTCGTCCTTTGTCAAAAACGGCAGCTTGTGCAGGTCATCAACCGACTTTATGTCATCGGGGGTAACACCCTTTTTCTCCATAAGCTCTCTGTAGTACTTATTATTTTCATAAACATGCTTAACTGTTTTTACAAGTCTTTCACTCTGCCACGCTCTGATTTGCTCACGGCTGGCAGTTTCTATCTCCTTCTGGTAATAATTTTCCACTTTCCTCAGTCCTTTACTCTTAATAATTGTATCCTAATTCAAAGGCTTTTTTATTCAGCTCAACAAATTTAGGGGCAACTGTTTTTTCAATGGCTGTTATCCATTTGTCATAGCTGATATCAAAATATTTTGCAAGACGCGCCATAAGAACGATATTTACCGCCTTTGAACTGCCCGCCTCATTTGCAAGGGAAAGAGCGTCAAGTGCATCTACAAATGCGCCCTTTTCCGATATTTTTTCAAGAGCATCAGACGGATACTGTGCCGCTCCGATAATTACAGGCATAGGGTCAATCTGCTGAGTGTTAACGATAATTTTTCCTTCTTTTTTAAGACATGAAAGCCAACGCGCAGCCTCAATCTTTTCAAATGAAACTATAAAGTCTGCCTCACCCTCCTCAATAATAGGAGAATAAACTTTTTTCCCATAACGTACATATGTAACAACACTTCCGCCGCGCTGACTCATTCCGTGTACCTCAGAAACCTTTACGTCGTAGCCTTCATCCACCAAAAGTCTGCCCAAAAGCTTACTTGCAAGGAGAGAGCCTTGTCCGCCCACACCGACAATCATGATATTCTTAGTTTTCATTACTCCTGCACCTCTCTTTCTATTGCACCAAAGGGACAAAGCTGTGTACATACGCCGCATCCCACACAAAGAGTTGTATCAATTTCTGCCTTACCGTCATGCATACTGATTGCAGGACAGCCAAAGGACATACATTTCTTACAGCTCTTACACTTTTCTTTATTAACTGTAAGAGGCGTCTTCGGCTTAACATATTTAAGAAGAACACAGGGACGTCTCGAAATAATTACTGATGGTTCTTCTGCCGCAAGCTCCTCTTTAAGTACTCTTTCACACTCTTTAAGGTCATACGGGTCAACAACTGTCACACGATTTATTCCTACGCTTCGGCAAAGTGTTTCAAGGTCAATCTTTGATGCCACGTCACCCTTTATATTATATCCCGTTGTGGGATTCTGCTGATGACCTGTCATACCTGTAATAGAGTTGTCAAGGATAATAACGGTGGAATTTGAGGCGTTATAAGCAATGTTAATAAGACCTGTAACACCGCTGTGCATGAAAGTGGAATCACCGATTACACAAACGCTCTTTTTCTCGCTTTCCTCTCCACCTGCCTTATTAAAGCCATGAAGTCCTGAAACGGAAGCACCCATACAAAGAGTTGAATCAAGTGCTGTAAGAGGTGGCATTGCACCCAAGGTGTAGCATCCGATATCACCCAATACGCTAACCTTATTCTTTGCGAGAACGTAGTACATTCCTCTGTGGGGACATCCTGCACACATCATTGGAGGACGCATGGGAATTTCCATGGCAAGGTCATATGCCTTCTTTGCTTCCTTACCCATTGCCTCGGCAATTGTTTTCTGTGAAAATTCACCGATGCAGCTGAAAAGCTCCTTACCAACTACATCCACGCCAATTGTCCTGCAGTGAGTTTCTATAATGCCGTCAAGCTCTTCAATTACATATACCTTATCCATTTTAGAAGCAAATTCCTGAATGGATTTTACAGGAAGCGGATTTACAATACCAAGCTTATAAACACTTACACTGTCACCCAGAGCTTCCTTAACGTACTGATAGCTTGCGCCTGATGTAATAACACCTATTTTCGAGTCAGTATATTCTATGCGATTAAACTCGCAATTTTCCGCAAATTCTGTAAGAAGAGCCGTTCTCTCCTCAACAAAGGGATGGCGCTTCTTTGCGTTGCCTGGCATCATAATGTACTTGGCAGGGTTCTTTTCATACGCCTTTACACCTGCCTCTACTCTTTCTCCTGTTTCAACAATACTCTGAGAATGGGCAATCCTTGTA
>SVJI01000056.1 GCA_015069065.1 Oscillospiraceae bacterium
GTCTGAGAGCTGCTCTGTCAGAAAGTTGTGGGCATGGTCATTTTTAGCAACAACCAATAGCCCTGTAGTGTCTTTGTCAATGCGGTGGACAATTCCCGGACGAAGTACACCGTTAATTCCCGAAAGGGAATCTCCGCAGTGGTGCATAAGTGCGTTTACAAGTGTTCCGTCCTCATTTCCTGCCGCAGGGTGAACAACCATGCCGCGGGGTTTGTTTATAACCAATAAGTCATTATCCTCATGCACTATGTCAAGTGGTATATCCTGAGGCACTACGTCAAGTGTCTTTGCGGGGGGAAGAGTAAGAGTTATCTCGTCACCCTCTTTAAGCTTATATGAAGCGCGCACCGCCTTATTGTTTACCAGAACATCGCCGCTGTCAAAAAGTCTGCGCAAAAAACTGCGCGATGAAACATCGGAGTTTTCCGCTATATAGACGTCACAGCGTGCCGTGCAGCACGCTGTTAATTTTATGGTAGTGTTGTTATCAGTCATCGGCATCAACCGTTCCTTTTTTTGTAAATAAATCGGAAAAGGCATACAAAATATAAAGCCCTGCCCCGATGCATACAAAACAATCGGCAATATTAAAAACAGGGAAATCAATAAACTCAAGCAATATGAAATCCCGCACATATCCCAGATATGCCCTGTCGATGAAATTCCCGATTGCACCGCCGGCAATAAAACAGAGTGCCGTTTTTTCAAGGGGGGATTGAGGCCGCATCTTTACGATATAATATATCGCACCTAAAAGCACAATTACAGTCAGAATAATAAAGAACACCCGCGCGCCCTGAAGTATTCCAAAGGCCGCACCCTCGTTACGGATATAGGTAAAGCTGATAATACCACTGAGGATATTTTTAACCTGCCCCAATTCGTAAGATGAGGTTATAAGTATTTTTGTAAACTGGTCAAATGCTATAATAAGAAGCGCTGCCAGAATGTATATAATCATGGAAATACCGTTCCTTTCACACCCATGAATTGAGCGTAATAAATATGCGGTCTTTTTTTGATTTTCCGCCTATTTCAACAGTTGCCTTTCCTTTCCCGCGAACAGAGATAATGTCGCCGTCATTAAGGCGCATATCATTCTTCTGAATACATATACCGTTCACAAAGACAAGTCCGCCCCAAACAAGCTCCGCCGCCTTACTGCGGCCTTTCCCTGTGAAAAGTGAAACCACAGCATCCAGCCGGAGAGTGGATACAGTTCCCGTAATGGGTTTAAAAGTTTTTTGGGGAAGCGGTACATCAGAAAGCGGTACTGATTCTGTATGGACACCCTCTCTGCCGACCTTAGACAGAGAATTTGCCGCAAAGGATGCAACATCGCTATGCAACAGGATATGACAGCTGTCCTCGCCGATTATAATATCTCCGCATTTTTCCCTCTTTATCCCAAGACCGAGCAGACTCCCCAGAAAGTCCCGATGGGACAGATTTTTTATCCGCGGGGATGTTATTTTAATTGCACAGATGGGAAAATCCGCCTCCTCGTATTCGGGGATAAACGCCACCATTTTCCTTTCCGCATCCTCAAATCCCCCGAAAAGGACAGGCTGCAATGGAAGAAAAGATGCACGGGCAGAAAGCTCCGCCAGACTGTTTTCAGACAGAAAATCGCCATATACTCCGCGCGAATACTTGTCAGACTGAAGTGCCATATCAAAAATATGGGCAAACATGATAGAATGCCGGCTGTCAAGCGAGTGCACAAACCGCTCCTTACTTACTCCTCCCATGGGAAGAAGTCAGCGTTCTGAAGCTCGTCACGAACATCTGCCATGATATCAACATTGTAGGGTGCAACAAGGAATATCCCCTTTGCAATCTTTTGTGTTGAACCGTCAAGAGCATATGAAGCACCGCTTATAATGTCAATAACTCTGCGGGAAATATCCTTGTCAAGCTTTTCAAGGTTAACTACAACAGGCTTCTTGTTGCGCAGGTGGTCAACAACCTCTTTAGCCTCGTCAAAACGCTCAATTGAAACTACAACAACTTTCATCTGTGTTGTTGTTGCAATGTTTACAACCTTGGCTTTCTTTGTGGATGTGGTACGAGCCGGGGGCTGGTCGTAGTTAAACTGCGGTTCATTGTTTGCCGCAAAATCTACTTCATCGTCGTCCTCGGGTCCGAAGATTAAATCGTTAAATTTAGACATAAATGACATTTCAAATTCCTCCTTATATTAGGGCATTAAGGTTTTATGCCCATATACTTCTATCTTTTGAAAATGGAGCTGCCTACCCTGACATGGGTTGCCCCCTCTTCAACTGCTATTTCAAAATCGCCCGACATCCCCATGGAAAGTATGTCCGCGCCGCCATGCTGATGCTCCAGAAAGAGATTGTGGGCACTGCGGAAAATGCTGCGGATTTCATCGGGCGCAGCGTATCTGGGTGCCATAGTCATGAAACCTCTGAAACGCAGATGCTCCATCGCACCTATACCTTTAATTATAGTAGGGATTTGCTCCGTTGTCAAACCATATTTGCTTTCTTCCCCCGAAATATTCACTTCCAGAAGAATATCCTGAACTATACCTGCCTTTTGTGCCCTCATGTCTATTTCCTGAGCCAGATGCAGACTGTCTACCGAATGGATAAGGGTAGCCTTACCTACAACCTGACGCACCTTATTTGTCTGCAGATGCCCTATAAGGTGCCACTGTACGTCAGGCAAAAGGGGGTGCTTTTCGCACAACTCCTGTGCGCGGTTTTCACCGAAAACTTTTTCTCCCAAAGCTGCGGCTTGCGATATGATTTCGGCAGAAATAGTCTTACTTACACACACCAGTGTTACGCAGTCAGGATTTCTTCCTGTGCGTTCACAGGCTGCGGCAATCCTCTCATGAATGTCGCTAAGATTTTTACTGAGCATTATATCACCGCCTCCGGATTAACAAGAATATTGTCATATACTTTAAGTGGGGAATATTTTACTTCCTCAGGCGGAGTATATTTACGGCTTACAATATAGTAATCCTCCTCCTGCAAAAGGATGTGAACACATTTAAAGGAAACGGATTTATTCTGGTTTATTACATAAACTCCCGTGACATCATCCACAACGCGTATGGCTGCCGCGGGGACATAAATTCCGTCGTATTCCTCATAACAAATTTCAAATTCCACGTTCCGCTTTTCATAGATGCCTGTAATATCACGGCTGCATTTAATAATCAGCGCCGCCCTGCCTGACTTATCAGGATTGATAGCCAGAACACTCGCCATAACGTCAGTTCCCTCGTCGATGGAAATATTAACGGTCTCTCCGACGGAAAGCTTTTGTGCCTCAGATTCATCAACAATTGCGGCAAGATACCAGGTGTAGGTATCTACTATTTTTCCGACGCAGTTAGCGGGCGGAGTGTAGCTTTTCAATGTTTCAGGATACTTACCTATCTTCGTTGTGGTAAGGATTTGTAAATCCCTTTCATTTGCGGTTGTTTCAAGTCCGTCAGGAGAGGAGTAAAAATATCCTGCAGACGGTGCCCTGACCTCTTCACGGATACCGCCGAGCTGTTGCTCAAGCTCATACTTTTCCTCTTCCAGAGATACCAGCAATTGTGCTGCTGCACCTTTATTTTCTGCAGAGAATTTCTTTTCCAGAAGTGTTGAAAGCTGCAGTGTATTTCCATGGGCAGAGGCGTAGTTTTCCGCCCTTGAATCCTCGCGGATGGAGGAAGTAAGATTTTTAAGAGCGGAGAATATGCGCGCTTCGTCGGAGGCATATATATCTGCGAAGCTGTCTGATTCCTGTATTTCTTTAATTCTGCGGGTAACCTCCTCCAGTTCCTTTACCAGAGATTCTTTCAGATTACCGCTGATTGCAACACCGACACTGCTCCCTCTGGAAACTCGCACTCCATCCTTGATACTCTGTTCAAAAACACCGTTTGAGGACTGCTCTACCAGTTTTTCACGCCGCAGGATATATCCTGTGCCGGAGATAGTCTTTCGTGTGCTAATTACATGTGCAGTTTCAGTGTCGAAGGGCGCGCTGCAATAGCTCACAGTGCTTATGAGCGCTATAAGTAATACAACTGATAAAACTGTTTTAAGTGCTTTATTCAAGACAACGCACGCCTCCTTATATAGATAATTGTAATATCCTTAATCGATTTCGTTTTGTTCCTTTTCAGCTGCAATAAAGTTGACTGCGCGAGAGGGAATAATCGTGGAAATTGCGTGCTTATATATAAGCTCCTGTTTTCCCTCGCAATCAAGGACTACCGTATAGTTGTCAAAACCGGTCACCAGACCTTTAATCTGAAAACCACTCAAAAGGAAAATGGTTATTGCCTGTTTTTCCTTACGTACCTGGTTCAAAAATACGTCCTGTAAGTTAATCTGTTGTGCTTTCATCTGTCAAAATCCTTTCTATCAACTCTTTTGCCTGATTAAATGCGTCGGTGTAATCAAGCCAATTGACCTCGTTGTTCCTGCGCAGCCATGTAAGCTGACGCTTTGCGTACCTGCGGGTATTTCTCTTTAAAAGAGAAACCATTTCATCGTAGGTACATAGTCCGTCAAAGTACCAAAGCACTTCGCGGTAACCTATTGCCATAAGTGCGGTGGACATTTCTTCCCTTACAGGAATAATATAGCTCTTAACCTCGTCAAGAAGTCCGTTTTCGAGCATCAGGTCCACTCTTTTTTCGATACGCCGATACAGAGTCTCCCTCTCCATATCTATGGCTATATAAACGTAATCATAGGGAGAGGTGGCGGGCCTGCTCAAATCGTCAAGCTCACTTCGGGTTTTACCTGTGGTGCGTACCGTTTCAATTGCACGGATTACCCTTTTTGTATCGTTGGGGTGAAGCTTTTGCGCTATTTCGGGGTCCTCCTTTAAAAGGAGGGCGAACAAGGCTTCGTTACCCTGTTCCTCGGCTATTTTTAAAAGACTTTCGGAAAGAGCTTCATCGCGCTTTGGGGCATTAAATACCGTTCCCATAACAGTGTTATCAACATAAAGTCCTGTACCGCCGACCATAATGGGAAGCTTTCCGCGGGAATGGATATCCGCAATTACCTCGCCTGCCATTTTACAGTAGCGTTCCACGCTGAATTCCTCCGTAGGGGGGATAATATCTATCATGTGATGGACAATTCCCTGCATTTCCACTTTGTCAGGCTTTGCAGTTCCTATGTCGAGGTTTTTATATATTTGCATTGAATCACAGGAAACGACTTCACCGTTAAAGCACTTGGCAAGCTCTATTCCCAGAGCTGTTTTCCCCGAGGCAGTCGCACCTGTTACAATTACAAGGGGTATTTTTTCTGTCATTGAATCAGTCCTTATCAAACGATTCTTCCAAACATTTTTTCAATCTGATACTTTGTCAGCTTTATGGTGATTGGTCTGCCGTGCGGGCAGGTTGTAATTCCCTCCAGTGCTGATGCCTCTGCGTAAAGCTTTTCAAGCTCCTTTATGGAGAGAGTTTGATTTGCCTTTATGGCGCTGCGGCATGCTACTGTGTAAACCGCCTTATCCAAAGCGGCGGTAACTTCTCCACTCTCTTCTCCTGAAAGTACGCCAATCATTTCCACAAAAAGGTCTGCACCCTCTTCAAACGGACAGTTAGCAGGAAGAGAACGCAACACCACACTGCTGCCTCCGAAATCCTCAAGCTCAAATCCCATATCAAGGAGAAAGTCACTTTTTTCAAGTGCGAGAGTTTTTTCGTTTGGAGTAAGGTTTACGCTGATTGGCATAAGCAAAAGCTGTGTTTCTGCCTTGTAGCCGTTTTGACGAATCTGCTCGTAGCGGATTCGTTCATGGGCGGCGTGCTGATCCATCAGGAAAAATTCACCGTCGCCCTCCGCCAAAATATATGTGGAGAAAAGCTGACCGATAATCCGCACATCACATACAGGGGCAGGTGGATTTTCAGCAGCACTGTTGGGTGTGGGTGCCCAAGCCTTACTTATAGAGGGCTTTTCCTCTATGTGCTTTAGAGAAGAGGTGTTTAATGCGGGAGAAGTATCCGCTTTCAAATTTTTAATTCCCTCAATCTCTCTTACAGGGAGCTTTCCGCCGTAGGGGAGAACCTCCTCGCGTATCTGATTTGTGGTAAGGGGCTTTGCCGCTTCTTTAGGTACACTTTGTGGAACGTATGGTTTAAATGCCGTACTTTTTTCCGTCTGCTTGGGCGCAAAGGAAAGCTGCTGCGCATTTTTGACTGTTATCGGCATTTTATAGGAATCCTTGTTTTTAAATACGTTAACCTCTCTGGGAGAGGCATCCTTAGAAAGTGCATTTTTAACCGCCCAGTAAACTGCCTCATATACGTCCTGTTCTGATGCGAACTTAACCTCTATTTTTCCGGGATGTACGTTTACATCCACAAGAGAGGGGGACATTTCAATATTAAGCACGCATACAGGGAAACGGCCTATCATAAGCTCATTTTTATAAGCTTCGCTTATTGCAGTAAGCAAGGTCTTATTTACCACATATCTTCCGTTTATAAAAAATATCTGCATCAGCCTGTTGGGGCGTGACAAATTATTTTTACCTGCAAGACCGAAAACACGGATATTGTTTTTTGTATAATCAGTTTCAACAGTAAAGGATGCAATATCCTTACCGTAAACGGCGTGGACTGCATTTTTCAATAAATTATCACCAGGGGAGAAAAGAACCTCTTTGCCGTCACGAATAAGCCTGATTGAAACATTAGGATGACTCAGCGCCTGTTTGTTACACACATCGGTAACGGCAGATGCCTCTGTAGAATCCTTTTTTAAAAATTTCATTCTGGCAGGGGTGTTGAAAAAGAGATTTTTTACAACAATCGTCGTACCGTCGGGGCAGCCTGCACCCTCAAACAAAACCTCTTCGCCGCCCTCCACAACAACGTGAGTTCCCTCTAAATCGGAGCGCTGCTTTGTAAAAAGCTCCGTACGGCTTACTGCGGCAATGCTGCACAGGGCTTCACCTCTGAAACCAAGTGTGGATATACTCTCAAGGTCCAAGTCCGTCTTTATCTTACTGGTGGCATGACGTAAAAACGCCGTCCTTGCATCATCCTTATCCATTCCGCTGCCGTTATCGGAAACACGCATATAAGTAGTGCCCCCATCACGGATTTCAACGGTAACGGTTGTGGCACCTGCGTCAATAGCATTTTCCACAAGCTCTTTTATAACGCTTGCCGGACGCTCGACGACCTCGCCTGCGGCAATTTTTTCAGCCGTGAATTTATCCAGTACGTTTATTTTTCCCATGGGGACACCTCCTTATCTTATAACTAAATTCTTATAAGAGTTTTTGCAGCTCATAGAGCTTATTCATCGCCTCAATGGGAGTCAGTGTTGTAACATCTACTGCGCGCAGCGCATCTGCAAGCTTACTGCTTCCCATGTCTGCAAAGCCTATTTGCATATCCTCTGCGTTTTCTGCGCCCAGTGCGATTTTTTCGCCTGCCGCACTTCCTTTGGTATTCCCCTCTACAGAGGCGAGGACCTCTTTCGCCCTCTTAATTACACTGTCGGGAACTCCTGCAAGCTTTGCAACCTCAATACCGAAGCTGTCATCCGTGCCCCCGCGCACAATTCTGCGGAGGAAGGTTATGTCATCGCCGCGCTTTTTACAGGCGGTATTATAGTTCACAACACCCAAGATATTGCCCTCCAGTGCCGTAAGCTCATGGTAGTGGGTTGCAAAAAGTGTCTTTGCACCGACTTTTTTTGCTATATGCTCTATAACAGCCCATGCTATTGAAAGTCCGTCAAAGGTGCTGGTTCCGCGGCCTATTTCATCAAGGATGCACAAGCTCTTTTTCGTGGCGTTTTTAAGAATATAGCTGACCTCATTCATTTCAAGCATAAATGTACTTTGCCCGGAGGCAAGGTCATCAGAGGCACCTATTCTGGTAAATATTTTATCAATGATACCACATTCGCAGCTTTGCGCCGGAACGAAGCTTCCCATCTGTGCCATAAGTGCGATAAGCGCAGTCTGGCGCATGTATGTAGACTTACCTGCCATGTTGGGACCGGTAATAATCGCCATGCGGTTATCTGTACAATCAAGAACTGTATCATTCGGTACAAAAAGACTGTGTGAAAGCACCTTTTCCACAACGGGATGGCGTCCCTCTTTAATACACAGCTTGTCTGAGAGATTAACCTCGGGCTTTTTGTAATTGTTTTTTACGGCTGCCTCTGCGAGGGAGTAGAGAGTATCTGTTACCGCTATTGCATGGGCGGTTTTTTCTATTCTCTCAAGCTGCTCACAAACCTTTGCACGGACGCTTTGGAAAGTTTCA
>SVJI01000057.1 GCA_015069065.1 Oscillospiraceae bacterium
ATCGCCAAACAGCACCGGGAATCGGCAAAGAATGTGGCGCTACACTCGGGCAAAACAGATATATGTTTCAGGGACTATTTATGGCGCCGCACATCGTAGCACAGGCTATTAAAAGTGCTATTTTCTGCGGAGCTTTAATGCAGAAGCTTGGGTATGAGGTTAACCCCCTCCCCAGTCAAAAGCATTATGATATTATTCAGGCAATTAAATTTAACGATAAAGATAAGCTGATTAAATTCATTCAGGGTATTCAGATGGCATCCCCGATTGACAGCTTTGCTTTACCGATGCCGTGGGATATGCCCGGCTATCAGCATGAGGTTATCATGGCGGCAGGCACTTTCGTTTCAGGTGCCAGCATTGAGCTTAGTGCAGATGCCCCAATTAAAGAGCCGTATGTATGCTTTATGCAGGGTGGTATTACATATGAAAGCGCGCGACTTGCTATAATGAGAGCAGCAGCAAATATACTTTAAATAATAAAAAACAAATACTTTTCCGTTTTGGAAAGGTATTTGTTTTTTCATTTACAAGACTTTATATCCCTGTGCTTCTACTATTTTTTTGAGGTCATCAATCGCCGCATCGCCTTTTACGATTGCATCGCCTTTTACGATTGCCTCACCCTTTTCGTGGCTTACGATTGCTTCTGTAACTCCGGCAACTGCCTCAAGGGCGTTTTTTACCCTTGCCTCACAGTGTGGGCACATCATTCCCTCAATTTTAAGTATAGATTCCATCTGCTTTACTTCCTTTCTCTCATTTACCTTGAAAAAATTCAATCTTAACGCATTTACTACCACACAAACACTGGACAGACTCATGGCGGCAGCACCAAACATGGGATTAAGTTTCCATCCGTTAATGGGAATCCAAACCCCTGCCGCCAGAGGAATTCCTATGACATTATAGAAAAATGCCCAGAATAGGTTCTCACGAATATTTTTTAAAGTGGCTCTGCTTAGTTTTACCGCCTTAACCACATCCACAAGCGTACTTTTGGTCAGCACTATGTCTGCAGATTCAATAGCGATATCCGTACCTGCGCCGATAGCTATACCAACATCTGCGCTCGTGAGTGCCGGAGCATCGTTTATACCATCGCCTACCATTGCCACAATGCCGTGTTTTTTAAGCTTGGTAATGGCTTCCTCTTTTCCGTCAGGAAGAACGTCGGAAACCACTTCATCTACACCTACTTGTTTTCCTATAGCCTCTGCCGTTCTTTTATTATCACCTGTCAGCATTATGACCTTTATACCGAGCTTCTTTAACTGTTCAACCGCTGTAAAACTATCTTCCTTTACAACATCGGCAGCAGCAATCAACCCAACAAGCTTATCACCCTTAGAAAAAATCAACGGCGTTTTACCCTCGGCAGAAAACTTTTCAATCTCTGCAACAATCGAGTCCTCTACATATATACTTTCGCCCATAAGTCTTAGATTTCCACCGCGCACCTCTACATCGTCAATGATGCCACGCACACCGCTTCCTGTAAGGGAAGAAAAATCTTCAATAGCATAAGGCACTATTTCCTTTTCAATGCATTTTTTAGTTACTGCTTTTGCAAGGGGGTGTTCACTGTTCTTTTCCAGCGAATATGCTATACGCAAAAGTTCATCCTCTTCAAAACCATCCATAACTACTATATCAGTTACATGGGGCTCACCCTTTGTTATTGTACCTGTTTTATCAAGCGCAATAGCCTTGATTCGTCCTGTCTGTTCAAGTGCTGTAGAATTTTTGAATAATATGCCGCCTTTCGCCCCGACACCATTACCTACCATGATAGCAACAGGTGTTGCCAATCCCAGTGCGCATGGGCAGCTGATAACAAGAACACAAATCCCTCTTGCTAACGCAAAGCCGAAGCTCTCACCGCACAAAAGCCAGACTATGGTCGTAACAAATGCAATAACGATAACAACAGGCACGAAAACGCCCGACACCTTATCTGCAATTTTAGCAATCGGCGCTTTTGTAGCGGCTGCATCGCTGACCATCTGCACTATTTTTGAAAGAGTGGTGTCCTCCCCTACACCTGTGGCTCTGCATTTTAAAAATCCTGACTGATTTACGGTTGCGGCAGAAACCTTGTCACCTATATTTTTGTCAACAGGCAGGCTCTCACCTGTAAGTGCAGATTCGTTAACACAGCTGCTTCCCTCTATCACCACACCGTCAGCAGGGATACTCTTTCCGGGAGTGATTATGAAAATATCCCCGACAACAACATCATTCGCCGCAATTACAAGCTCCTTACCGTCACGAATAACCGTAGCCGTTTTAGGTGCCAAATCCATAAGACTTTTTATAGCATTAGTTGTCTTTCCCTTTGAATAAGATTCCAGCATTTTCCCCACAGTAATAAGGGTAAGAATCATCGCGGCAGATTCAAAGTAAAATTCATGCATATAACTATGCATCACCCCGTGATTGCCGTGCATATGATCATCCGTCATTGCAAAAAGAGCGTACACACTGTATAAAAAGGATGCCAGTGACCCCATAGACACCAGTACATCCATATTTGGTGCGCGGTGAGAAAGGCTTTTGTAAGCACTGATAAAAAACTTTTGATTTATCACCATCACAATTGCAGACAGTAGCATCTGCATTATGCCGATTGCTATTAAATTATCCTTAAAAATGCCAGGGTAGGTAAGTCCGAAGAGCATACCGCCCATTGAAAAGTACATCAGGACACTCAAAAACACCACTGAAGAAATTAAGCGCGCTTTTAAAAGCTTTAACTGTGTGTCCTGAGTGGAATAATCCTTTTTACTGCTCTCTTTCTCTGCACCACTTTTCTCTGCACCATACCCCGCAGCATTTACTGCTGCGATAATTTCCTGCTCGGTTGCAGTTCCCTCAACCATCATCGAGTTTGTAAGGAGATTTACACTGCACTGTGTAACTCCATCAAGTTTTTCAACTGCTTTTTCAACCCGCGCACTGCAGGCGGCACAGCTCATACCTGTAATATTATACTTTTCCATATTCACACCACACTTTTATTCCTGAAGCGAAATCAAAGCATCCGCTTCTTCACGGGTAAGATATTTCATTTCAACCATGGCATTTATAACTGTTTTCTGCCTCTTTTGAGCAAGGTCGGGATTATTGTTAAGAGAATATACCGACGGTGCATTTGGAATCCCTGCAAGCAGCGTCGCCTCATAATCTGTTAAATCAATAGGCTTTTTCCCGAAATAACCCATGGATGCGTCAGCAATATTATAATAACCGCTGCCGTAATAAATAACATTAAAATACAGCTCTAAAATTTCTTTTTTAGACAGAGTTTTTTCAATGTCTGTTGCCACAAAAATTTCTGCAATTTTACGGCTCAGTGAATTGTCGTTCATGAAATAGATATTTTTTGCAAGCTGCTGAGTAATGCAGCTCCCCCCCTCAACAAAGGAGCGCTGCTCAATATTATTCATCATGGCTCTGCATATACCAATTAAATCAATACCCTTATGCTTATAAAAGCGCCTGTCCTCAACAGCTACCATGGCATTTACAAAGGTAAGTGATATATCTGAAAACTCAGTGAAGCTCTCTGTGTTTTTAATATTATTTACCGCGACAGATAAGGGCAACTGCCTTACCGCCTGCTTATATTTCCCCCATCCTCCGGCAATAATTACCAACGCCGCAATTATAATTAACAGGAAAACAGATTTGAATAATTTTTTTATAAGCTTCACCACTATCCCCTCCTTCGTATAGCTATGATATCAGTTTATAATCTTTTTTTCAAGTATAATTTATCAAAAAAGAAAGACCTGCACCGTTAAAAACGGCACAAGTCCTTCAGAAAAACATGTTTTATGCTTTCTTCTTAGTAATCGCTTTCACAACGAACAGGAATGCGATTGTAGCAACAACACCGATGGGAAGAAGAATAGCCCAATTCTGTACAACACCTGCGAGCAAATACATTACAAAGGAAATTGCTGCAACAGAGATTGCGTATGGAAGCTGTGTAGAAACATGGTTGATGTGATTACACTCGCCGCCTGCAGAGGACATAATAGTTGTATCGGAAATAGGTGAGCAATGGTCACCGCAAACTGCACCTGCAAGACATGCTGACATACCGATAATAAGTATCTCGCTGCCCTCGGGGAAGATTGCTACTACAATCGGGATAAGAATACCGAATGTTCCCCATGATGTACCTGTAGAGAATGCAAGGAAGCACGCAACCAGGAATATGATTGCGGGAAGGAAGTTTGCAAGACCTGCTGCAGCACCGTCCATAAGACCTGCTACGTAAGCATCTGCACCCAGAAGCCCTGTCATATTCTTAAGCGATGTAGCCATAGTAAGGATAGTAATGGCAGGTACCATGGCAATAAAGCCCTTGGGCACACAGTCCATTGCCTCTTTGAAGGTCATAACACGTCTTGCAACCATGTAAATAATTGTAAATACAAGTGCAATCAAGCCACCCCAGGGAAGACCAACTGTAGCATCAGTATTGGAGAATGCATCAACAAAGCTTGCACCATCCATAATTCCGCCTACATATACAAGTGCGAAAACACAAATTATAATGAGTACAAGTATGGGAAGAACGAGGTCAATTACCTTACCCTTAGAAGAAGGAACAACCTGCTCACTCTCAACACGGTCACCGCAGGTGTAAAGGTCGCCCTTTTCGATAGCGTTCTTTTCGTGAAGTGCCATGGGACCGTAATCAAACTTCATAACTGCCAGTGCTATGATAAACACAAGTGTAAGCAGTGAATAGAAGTTATAGGGAATTGCTTTGATGAAAAGTGAAAGTCCCTGTCCCTCAGGAGCAAACTCAGACACCGCTGCCGCCCATGAAGATATAGGAGCAATCATACAAATGGGAGCCGCTGTCGCATCAATAAGGTATGAAAGCTTTGCGCGCGAAATCTTGTGAGCATCAGTTACAGGACGCATAACAGAACCAACTGTCAGACAGTTAAAGTAGTCATCGATAAATATAAGTACACCGAGTAAAAATGTAGCAAGCATTGCCCCAACACGGGTTTTAATATTTTCCTTTGCCCACTTACCGAAAGCGGCACTTCCGCCCGCCTTGTTTACCAGAGCAACTATACCGCCCAGCACTACAAGGAAAACGAAGATACCGGCAATACCTGAAACTGCTGCGATAATGCCCTCGCTTACGATGTTATCAACAGCTTTAATAGGTCTGAAATTTGCGGCAAATAAACCGCCTACAACAATACCTACAAAAAGAGAGCTGTAAACCTCTTTAGTAATAAGTGCCAACGCAATAGCAATAACCGGCGGCACCAGTGACCAGAATGTACCTGCAAGCTTTACTGCTTCCTCCCCACCCTCAGCAAAGGCAGCCATGGGACAAAGCACAAACAGCATTAAAACTGCAGTACATATTGTGAAAAGAATATTCTTTCTTTTCATTTCCTACTCCTCCTTTTAAATAACAAAAAAGGCTACAGTGCCACCGTAACCATTTAAGTATATAATACTACGATAGCCCTCCACATTTTGTGACAATCCGGCAGATATTTTCTGACGAATCAGCATACACCGTCCGGCAAGACTGTTGCACACTTCGGCGGTTATTCCTTTCAAACTGACAATTGCCGCTTAAATCGGTTTTACTGATAACAACCGCGCCTCTACCCTTTTTGTTTTATTAAGATGCTCTTATGATAACAAATATTTCTTCCTTTGTCAACATATTATAACAAATTATCACTTTTTAAATTTTGATTGATTATCGGTTTTTTTAGTGCTATAATATAATCAAAGAAAGGTAGGTTTTTTTAATATGAAAAAAGTTATTTCCGTTGTTTTGTCACTGCTTATGATTTTTTCTTCATTAAGCGCATTTGCACTTGACATTGATGATGCCTATGCAGAGTTTAAAGCTGCACATCCTGATTTTATAAACTCGCTTACATCTGCGGGGATTGCGGAGGAAACTATCGTTTCCTTTATAAAAGACGTATATGATTATATACAGGAAATTGATAGCTACACCCCAGTTACACGCAGTAACTTTGAGGAACATGCAATAACTGCAATCAACAGAGTATCTGCGCGCGAAAAATATATTCCCATGCAGGATACACTGATTATCCTCTACCCCGATGCAATTAAGCTCGCCGTAACACAGGGTAAAGTAAGCGCAGAATTTAAACCCCTGGTAGAAACTATTAAAACCATACTTTTCGGAAAAGAAAGCACAGATTCCGGCAATGACGGTGGCGGTGGCGCAGGTGGTGCTTCAAATGAGGATAAAGGAGAAAAAGACGAGGTTCCTCCCGAAGTAAAGCCTGAAGTTATCGTCAGCCCCTTTAATGATGTCAGCACATCGCACTGGGCTTTTCCCGCTATAAACCATCTTACAAAGAATATTATCCTAAACGGTTATCTTGACGGCACATTCAAACCTGAAAATAATATAACCAGAGCTGAATTTGCAAAAATCATAGTTTCTGCAACTGATACCTTTGATATTGATGCGACATCCTCATTCAGTGATGTTCCGCAGGATGAGTGGTATTATTCATATGTGTCTGCCGCATACAAAATGGGCTATATAACCGGCTATCCTGACGGAAGCTTTAACCCCAATGCCAATATATCACGCGCTGATATATGCACCATTGTTCACCGTGCCATTAAGGATTCTATTATGAAAAATCAAAACATCCAGACATTTACCGACGACAGTTTAATTCCCGATTATGCAAGAGAGGCGGTATATGCCCTCGCATCCGCAGGAATTGTAAATGGTTACGATGACAGAAGCTTTGCCCCAACTACATTTGCAACAAGGGCGCAGACAGCAAAAATCATCTACTCTGCTCTTTTTGAGTAATCAGTTTCAAGGAGAAGTTTTATGAAAAATTATCCTACTGCCCACATCAACGCAAAGCCTGAAGATTTTGCAAAAACTGTACTAATGCCGGGTGACCCGCTGCGCAGTGAATATATCGCAAAAAATATGCTGGACGGTGCAGTACTTGTAAATAATGTACGCGGAATAAACGGCTATACAGGCACATACAAGGGAAAGCGTGTCTCCGTAATGGCAAGCGGAATGGGTATGCCGTCTATGGGAATATACAGTTACGAACTGTTTAATTTCTTTGATGTTGATAACATTATCCGTGTAGGCACCGCAGGCGCACTTGATAAATCTCTTAAGCTGTGCGATATCGTTCTGGCTATGGGGGCATCTACAAATTCCTCTTACGCGTCTCAGTTTTGCCTTAACGGAACATTCAGTGCCATCGCCTCCTACAAGCTTCTGCGCGATGCACACGACGAAATAATACAAAAAAATATTCCCTGTTGTATAGGCAATGTGCTATCCTCTGATTATTTCTATAATGCCGATACGACGGCTAACAGCAAGTGGATTGAAATGGGAATAAAGTGCATAGAAATGGAAGCGGCTGCCCTGTATATGAACGCAGCACGCGCGAACAAAAATGCACTTGCCATACTGACAATCTCCGACCACATTATAACAGGTGAGCAAACAACCTCACACGAAAGGCAGACCGCTTTTACTGATATGATGGAGATTGCTCTGGAAACAGCAATTAAACAGGAATAAAAATATGAGGCTCAAAGAGCCTCATATTTTTATACGCCTTTCAAGAACGACAAGCCGAAAGATGCCTAAATTCCGCCGGTTAAGGTTCGGATAATGCTTCAATGGCTATGCTGACATCTCCGCTATTTAAGTCAAGGATTTCTCCCTTTTCTGTCTGTACCTTAAGTGAATAATCGTCATTCACTGCCAGAGCCAGAGCCTTTTCCTCCCTGCCGTTTTCCAAAATCACAATCTCTTTCCCGACAACGAGTGAGCGCTTCTGATATTCGGTAAGATATTCCCTGTTTTGAATATCGCTATATATTTTCATAAACTCCCTTAAAAGCTCTATTATGACCTTTTCCCTTATATGCGGTGTTTTCTTTCCAAAAAGATAACCTGCACGCGAGCGAATTTCCTCAGGAAATCCGCCTTTAGGCATTGTTATATTTATACCGATTCCCAAAACCGCATATCCGTTTTCCCCAAGGGATGATTCTGTAAGTATGCCGCAAACCTTTCTGTCATTCATATAAATATCGTTAACCCATTTTATGTAGGCAGGCTGCTGCGCCATTCTTTCAAAAACACGGGCACAGCAAACTGCCGCTGCAGTTGTAATGAGCAGGGGATTTATATTCTCATCAGGGCGTAAAAGGATGCTCATGTAAACACCGCTTCCGCCCGGTGAA
>SVJI01000058.1 GCA_015069065.1 Oscillospiraceae bacterium
ATTTTTTCAGCGGAGAAATTTCAAATTATTCTGCATCGGCGGTGCTTTTTGAACAGGCATATTCAGAGTTCAGAAAAAATTATATAAGGAATAATATGCCGCCGCAGTCGGATTTTAAACTTTAAGGGGTGATTTCATGAAGCTTCCTGTTATACGGAAAGAGAATAAATACAGAAAAAGCATGATAACATTCGGGGGGTTAAATTTTACCCATAGTTTTTCTGATGGAGAGATGACAGACTGCACCGCAATATCACACTACAGCTTTCCTGCAATAACTCAGCGGCAGAAAAGTGAACTGGTATTTGCATGTGAATCACCTACAGCGGGGATTTACGGAAATAAGGAATGTATTGCGGCGCAGGACGGACTTTATTACGACCGTGAAAAGGTGTGCGAGCTTACCCCCGGTAAAAAGCAGCTGGCGTTCCTTGGAAGCAAGGTTGTAGTATTCCCTGACAAGATTTATTATGACACAAAAACAAAGTCATGCGGAGACCTTCAGGGAGAATGTGACCTTAGCAATATTACTGTAACTTTTAGTGATAAAGCTATAACAGTTCCTGAAAGCAAAAATGTAATAACTCAGGAGTTTGATGTGTGTAAATTTCCAAAGGATGCCCAGCTTATAACATATTCAACCGCAGTGGTAAAGAGTGATGGTATTACATTTCAAGGGTTTTCTCTGAAAAATGCGGGGGAAGTTCAGGCAGGAACGATTTTGTATGAAAAATGCGATTCAAACCAATATCGGGTTGTGGAAAGCACGGCACTTACTGAGGACGGCAGATATTATATTGTGACAAGCGAACTTATAACTGTCAAAAATGTAATCGAGGGTATATTTAATTCTATAAATTCCGGAGATGTTGTGGAGATTTCAGGATGTACAATCAATTCTCGCAATAATAAAAGTATTACTGTGGTTTCAAGGACAAAAACATCTCTGAGGTTTGCCGAGGGGTCTTTTACTGAAGGGGAGGAAACAGGACGGATAATAATAAAGAGAAAAATCCCTGATTTTACGTGCATATGCAGCTACGAAAACAGACTGTGGGGATGCGAGGGCAACACCGTATATGCTTCCGCTTTGGGAGATGTAACAAACTTTTTTGTCTACAATAATTTGTCTACAGACAGTTTCACCGTGGAATCCAATACTGCAGGAGATTTTACAGCATGTGTGGCGTACGGTAACTGCTGCCTGTTCTTTAAGGAGAATTCATGCTTTAAGCTTTATGGAAACCGTCCCGCTAATTTTACTCTTATAGAAAGCTTTGCAGGAGGAATTTCGAGCGAGGATGCAGATAGTCTTGTTAATGTAGGAGGAAATATCATTTACAAGGGGAACCGTGGTATATATGCTTTCTCAGGTGGGTTACCCAGATGTATTTCTCGCAAGATTGAGGGGTTATCCATGAAAAATTCTGTGGCAGGAAGCGATGGCAGACGGTACTATATTACCGCTGAAACGGAAAAAGGCAGAGAGGAATTTGTCTGGGATATTGAAAAAAATCTCTGGAGTAAATCAGGAAACAAGTCAGCAACAGGCTATTTTTCATGCGGCGGTAATATATACCGTTTAACCAAAGAAGGCGTTGAGGAAATTACTCAGCAATCGGATGATGAAGCAGTGTGGAGCATTACTTTTTGCCCGTTTGATGAAGGGTATTTCAAAACCAAAAATTACAGCAGGCTTCATATTAAAGTACACCTTTTTGAAGATGCCTACATAAAGACTGAGGTAAGCTATGACGGCGGAGAATGGTTAAACATCGACACAAGCTACGGCAACGAGAAAAAGTATATAAATATACCTTGCGTGATTAAAAGCTGTCATGAGGTTCAGCTCAGACTTTCAGGAAAAGGAAAAAGCGTAATTGAATCAATAACACGGGAATTTTCAGTAAATTAAAGGAGGACGATTATGTTTACAAATCTTGAAGACCTGACTGGGAGAAGTCCAAATGAAGCACTGGAAATAATAGGGGACTATTTACGTGCTAACAAGGAAACTCTTGAGTACATACTGACGCATCTGGACAGCTCGAATATTATCGAGATTGATTTAACAAAAACTAAAATTTATAAGGGGGAGGACAATGAGCTATAACAAAGATACGGATTATCAGGCGAAAATTAACGAGGCGGTAAAAAGCGGTGACTATGAAAGTGCTGCAAAATACGAAAAAAGCCGCAACGAAAAAATTGACGGCGAGAATCTGGGCTATGAAAAGACTAACAAATACAGCGGATGGCTTGATACGACAGATTATTCAAATGTTATTCGTAAACAGGTTTCATCAGGAGCATCAAAGGGTGCAGTATCCGATACCTTAAAAAAGCGTATTAAAAAAGCCAGCGGCACAGATGGGCTTACACAGTATGCTTATGACGATGTTTATGATATGGCAATCCGTTATATTAGAGGGACTGATAATTTTTCATATAGTGAAAAAATGCCTGAATATAAGAGCAGCTATGACAAGGATATTCAAAAGCTGTATCAGCAGCTTGCAGACATTCAGGAATTCAGCTATGACCCGTATTCGGACGATTTATTCAAATACTACAAGCAGCAATATAACAGAGAGGGTAAGCGCGCCATGGAGGATTTACTTGGCGAGCTGTCTATGAATACAGGAGGCGTTGCATCAAGCTATGCTGTAAGTGCCGCAGCACAAAGTCTGGATTACTATAACAGTAAGCTGACCGATAAAATACCTCAGCTGTATAGCGATGCATACGAAAGGTATCTTGATAATATAAAGCAGAAGGAGAAGAATTTAGAAGTTCTGTCAGAATTATCCTCGGATGAGTATGAGCGCTATCTTGACAGCATAGATTTGTATAACAAGAACCGTGAATTTAACTATAACATGTATTCCGACAGCATTGACAGGGAGCTTACCGCGCAGAAAAGGGAGGATGAGCTTGAGGAAAGCAGACAGGATTATGAATATCTGTTAAAGAAGCTTTCCGATGAAGCAGACGAAAATTCCCGAAAGGCACAGCAGCAGGAATATGAGAATGCTCTTAAAAAGTGGCAGGCGCTTGGTTACCTTGACGCGGAGAGTGCAGAAATTCTGGGACTTCCGGCAGGGCTTCATACAAGTGATTATGATTACAAAAAAGCCCAGCAATATAAGCTGTACAGATAAAATTTATCTTTACATGAGCTTTCAGGTATGTTACAATTTAAGATAATAATTTGTTAAAAAGGCGTTGATGTTCTTCCGGGGGGAGACGGACAGAAAAACCGCGCATCAGTAATAAATTTCTTACTAAAAAGACTTGATATTATTTTAAAATTGAGCTATAATAGTAACCATATAGTTACTATTATAATAACTATAAAAGCTACATACGTGAAACGGGTGAAAATAAATGTACAGAATTTTGAAAAAAGAAATGCTTAACCCTACAGTCATGAGGATGGTTGTAGAGGCGCCGCTTATTGCCAAAAAGGCACAGCCTGGACAGTTTATAATTTTCAGGACATTTGCAGACAGCGAGCGTGTGCCACTTACAATAGCGGATTATGACAGAGAGGGAGGCACTGTAACTATTATTTTTCAAATATTGGGCGCTTCGACTATGGAACTGGCAAGCCTTAATGAGGGGGATTGTATCTGTGACTTTGTAGGTCCCCTGGGAACACCCAGTAACACTGAAAATCTTAAGAAGGTTTGTGTTATTGGTGGCGGCGTGGGATGTGCCATAGCGTATCCTGTGGCGAAGAAGCTTCATGAAAACGGCTGCATTGTACATACTGTGGCAGGTTTCAGGAACAAGGAACTGGTAATTTTAGAGGATGAGTTTTCTAAGGTCAGTGATAAAATAGAAATCATGACAGACGATGGTTCTTACGGTGAAAAAGGTCTGGTGACTGACGCCCTCGAAAAGCTCGTTTCCGAGGGGAATGAGTATGACGAGGTTATTGCCATAGGTCCGCTTATTATGATGAAATTTGTTTGTCTTACCACTAAAAAGTATGGAATTAAAACCACGGTTTCGATGAATCCGATTATGGTTGACGGTACGGGAATGTGCGGCGGATGCCGCCTTACCGTAGGCGGAGAAACTAAATTTGCATGTGTTGACGGGCCTGATTTTGACGGCCATCAGGTTGATTTTGATGAGGCAATCAACCGCGGTAGAATATACAGGGATTTTGAAACTCTTCGCCGTGAGGAAAACTGTAACCTGCTGAAAAAGGAGGTGCAGTGATATGGCAAATATGAGTAATAAAAAACACCCCATGCCATCACAGGAACCGCAGGTGAGGAAACATAACTTCAAAGAGGTTGCAACAGGCTATACTTATGAAATGGCAATTGAAGAGGCAAAGAGATGTCTTAACTGTAAGACAAAGCCGTGCCAGTCTAAGTGCCCTGTGGCGATAGATATACCTGCATTTATAGAAAAGCTTGCTTCTGAAGATATCAAGGGCGCTTACGAGGTTATATCACGTTCGAGCGCACTTGCATCTGTTTGCGGCAGGGTATGTCCTCAGGAATCCCAGTGTGAGAGCGCGTGTGTACGCGGAAGACAGGGCGAAAGCGTTGCCATAGGCCGCCTTGAGCGATTTGTTGCAGACTATTACAGGGAGCATTATGACTCGCCGTCTGAGAAAATCACGACAAACGGTCATAGAGTAGCCATTATCGGTGCAGGACCCTCGGGACTCACCGCAGCGGGTGATTTGGCAAAGCTGGGTTACGATGTTACTGTATTTGAGGCACTGCATACACCCGGCGGAGTGCTTGTATATGGTATCCCTGAATTCAGACTTCCCAAGGATATAGTACAGGCGGAGATTTCCAAGCTGGAGCAAATGGGTGTAAAGATACTTACCAATATGGTTGTTGGCAAAATCATAACAGTAGACGAACTCTTTGAGGATGGCTTTGAGGCAGTTTATATTGCCAGTGGTGCAGGGCTTCCCAGATTTATGGGAATAAAGGGAGAGGAGCTTAACGGTGTGTACAGTGCCAATGAATACCTTACACGCATAAACCTGATGAAGGCATATTTGCCCGATTCTAAAACTCCTATAAAAAAGAGTAAGCGCGTTGCAGTTGTAGGCGGAGGAAATGTTGCCATGGATGCTGCCAGAAGTGCCATGCGTCTGGGCGCAGAGGAAGTATATATAGTTTACCGCAGAGGTTTGGAGGAGCTTCCCGCACGCAAGGAGGAAATTGAGCATGCTCAGGAGGAGGGTGTTATATTTAAAACCCTGACAAATCCTCTTGAAATACTTAATGACGGAAACGGAAACGTAAGAGGTATTAAGTGTGTGCAAATGGAATTGGGAGAGCCTGACGAGAGCGGAAGAAGAGCCCCTGTAGAAAAGAAAGACAGTGCCTTTGAAATAGAGCTGGATACAGTAATTATGTCGATAGGAACGAGTCCCAATCCGCTTATCAGAAAAACCACACCGCGTCTTGAAACTAATAAAAAGGGCTGTATAGTAACTTTTGATGAAAGCGGCAAAACCTCGCGTGAGGGTGTGTTTGCAGGCGGTGATGCAGTAACCGGTGCAGCTACAGTTATACTGGCAATGGGCGCAGGAAAATCTGCTGCCAAGGCGATAGATGAATATATTAAAAATAAACATTAAATAAAAGTGTCAACCCCCATGATACCGATTTATCGTATCATGGGGGTTTTGTTATTGTAAAGGGAAGGTGGCATATGGAAAACATTATAATAAATATAAAAGGTCAGTTTGTAACTAAGTCGGGTAAAAATGCAGGTGCAGCAGGAAGCTCAAATAGCTGCGCTCTCACACTGATTTTTGACGAAGACTGGCTTGGATATGCAAAGCGCATAATATGGCGTGACAGCAAGGGCGAGAATGAAACAAGTGTAATACTTGTTCCGGATGTATCTGAAAGCACCTATGAATATAAAACCACTGTACCTGCAGAAGCAACAGGGAGTGCAGGCTGGTGCAGCTTTACTGTTGAGGGATACTATCCCTCCGAACCTGAAAGAATTATAAAAAGTGTCAGTGACAGATTATTTGTAGGATATTCAGATAGTGATTCTGAAATACAGCCAATAACACCGAATGAGGCGATGCAGCTGCAGGCAGAGTTTGAACAACTGATGCCTAAGGTCAGCAATCTTTTGGAGCAGACAAAAAATGAGCTTGACGAAACAGTTGAAAATCTTAATTTCTGGGAAATTTATTCTAAAGACACTCACTATAACTCTGGAAACAAGGTTTCTTATAACGGGCGTTCTTATGTCTGTGTAAAGGAATGTAGCGCAGTTTCTCCCGAAAATGAGGAATACTGGCTTATTATATCAGACAGGGGATCGCGCGGACAGCGTGGAAATCAAGGCCCTCAGGGAATACAGGGGGCGACAGGCGCTATTGGAGAAAAGGGAGAAAAAGGTGAAAAAGGCGATAAGGGTGAAAAGGGGGACAAAGGTGAACGCGGAATATCCTCTCCAATTCTCCCTGCCAATGGTTTTTACTCCTTTTCTGTTGATGAGAATGGGGATTTGTGGCTGCATTATCCTGACGATACACACATACCCGATATTTCACTGAATGAAAAGGGAGAGCTGATTTTATCTGTGGATGGCGAAAACGGCTGTACATTTAATGTGGGAAGAGTCAGGGGAGATGCCTTTACATATACTGATTTTACGCAGGAGCAAAAGGAAGAACTTCTGATGCTTGCATTACCTGATATTGAGAAAACGCAGCAGGCGGCACTTTCCGCAGATAAAAGTGCGGCGGCAGCACTTAATGCAGCACAGGAAGCTGTCAGTGCAGAGAACGTTACAACGCAGGCAATGGAGGATTTGCTCGCCATGATAAATAGCGGCGATATTATCCTTGCAACAGGAGGTAAGCTTCCTCTTTCCGCAATTCCTGCAACAGCAACACAGGAAATATATACTGTAACAAGTGAAGATGAGCTTACAAGCCTTATCGCTCAACGCGGTGACCTTGCAGAGCTTATAGAAATTGTTGATGGTGAGCAGACCATCACAAAGACATGGCAGTGCCTCGGTGACGCCTCAGTACGTGAAAACTGGGTTGTATGGGGTACAAGCTATGCAGTACAGGCAGGTAATGCAACTACCGCTGATAATGCGCTGAACGCTAATACGATAAATAATCACCGTCTGGTAGAAATGACCGCAGAAGATTTTGCCTCTGCCGTAAAAGATGCAGACACGTATTATCTTGTGTATTAAGGCGGTGGTTAAATGATTTCAGTAGGCGAAAACAAATCAGTACTGTGCAAGGGCGATTTCCGCCCTGCAGAGCTTTATAAGGGTGATAAAAAGGTTGTAGGGTACGAGAGAGTAAGTATAGAAACTGCAGATAACATAAGCATTACTGACTGTTATAATGATAAGCTACATGACGTTATAATTGAGGGTAACACTATCCAAGACGGAACGCCTACCCCCCAAGCTCCTGTAGAAATTCAAAACGTCGGTGAGCTTATGACAGAGGGAGAGAATAAAGGAAAGTATAAAGTTTCACTTAGGTGCAAGTATGGGGATAGCACTTTTTTGGATGAAAATAATATCGAAATCTATCTTGATGAACCGTTAATGAAAATGACCCATGGCAACAAGACGTGTGCTGATTATATTGACTTTGAAAAAAGTGTAGTTGTAAAATACAATTTCAAAGAAATTTATGATGGTACAGAATCTTGGGAGATTGTAAGTACGTCAAATCCTAACACGTTTTCTAAAAGGATTACCACTGCGCGTACAGTAATTTGCTCTCATTATCAAACCGGATATACAGTCGGTATAGATATGACGGCTGCAGCGAATTACTCTGTCAGAGTTTATATTACCGACAGCAGATTTTCCACGGTAGAGGATTTCAAAGCATTTTTGGCGCAGCAGTCCGAGGCTGGAACTCCTGTAACGGTGGTTATTCTCAACTATTCTGCTTACAACGGAAGCCCAAGAGAAGAACCAATCGAGTTACCTGAAATACCGACAAAATACGGATGTACAAATATTTATGAACTTGCAAATGCTGTTAAGCCAAAGCTAAGGGCAAAATACAAAAAGATTATTAAGGAGGGATAAAATGTCGGAAATAGGATTGAAAAATATTATATTAGTTGCAGTGTCAACGGTAGGAGGATTTTTGGTGGATTTTACCGGAGGAATGGATACTGTGCTGAAGGCACTTTTGGTATTTATGGCCGTTGATTACTTAACGGGCATTACTGTTGCCTTTATATTCCATAAATCAAA
>SVJI01000059.1 GCA_015069065.1 Oscillospiraceae bacterium
GCCGTATGCACAAGCGACCTACTGCGAGGCTCGGCGGTCTTGCAATATTTGTAGGCTTCTTAATCAGCGCCATCCTGTTCTCCAAGATGGATGCGGAGCTTGCCGCACTTTTGACAGGATGCGCCATCATTGTAACGCTGGGTGTATTTGACGATATATATGCCCTCAGCGCAAAGCTTAAGCTTATAATTCAGCTTGTTGCGGCACTGTGCCCCGTCCTGTGCGGTGTACGAATTGATTTTATAAAGGTTCCGTCCTTTATATCCGAATATGGCTACATCGGTCTTGGCTGGATGGCAATTCCGATTACGCTTATATGGATTATCGGCATTACAAATGCCATCAATCTGCTTGACGGTCTGGACGGTCTTGCCTGTGGAGTTTCCTCCATTTCGGCACTGACACTTCTGTTCATTGCCATAATCGTGGGCGAACCGGGGATTGCATTTATCACCAGCGCATTAGCAGGTGCGTGCTTTGGATTTCTTCCATACAATTTTAACCCCGCAAAGCTCTTCATGGGAGATACAGGCTCACTGTTTTTGGGATTCGTACTGGCAACAACCTCTATACAGGGACTTTTCAAAGGTTATGCCGTAATAAGCATCGCTGTACCAATCCTGATACTGGGACTGCCGATTTTTGATACTGCATCTGCAATAATACGCAGACTCAGAAATCATCAGCCGATTATGTCCCCTGACCGCGGACATCTTCATCACAGATTGATTGATGCAGGTTTCTCACAGAAGCAGGCAGTTTCAATTATATACATTTTGTGTCTGGTACTGTGCGTAGGGGCAATCGGTCTTATTGCTACCGGCGCAATTTCGTGGTGGGTTTTCATTGCCGTAATAATAGGGTTTATCCTGTTCTTGTGGCTTACACCCAGAATAATAGAGTACCTTTCCGAGAAAGAAAATAACAGACACAAATAACAGGAGGAAGTTATGATTAAAGTTTTTAACGTATTCGGCACAAGACCGGAGGCTATTAAAATGGCACCCCTTATTTATGAGTTACAGTCACGTCCATCAATTGACTGTAAAGTATGCGTTACCGCACAGCACAGAGAAATGCTGGACATGGTAATGAATCTTTTTAACATAAAGCCGGATTTTGACCTTAATATTATGACGGAGCGCCAGACGCTTGCCGGAATTACTACAAAAGCACTTACAGGACTTGAGGAGGTTTTCCGTCAGGAAAAGCCTGATTTGGTATTGGTACACGGTGACACTTCTACAACCTTTGCGGGAAGTCTGGCAGCCTACTACAACCAGATAAAGGTCGGTCATGTAGAGGCGGGACTTCGCACATATGACAAATACTTCCCCTTTCCCGAGGAAATGAACCGCCGTATGACAGGTGTTATCGCTGATTTGCATTTCTCCCCCACCAAGAATAACAGGGCAAACCTCATTAACGAGGGGATAAACCCTGACAGCATATTTGTAACAGGAAATACTGTCATAGATGCCTTCAAAACGACCATAAAGAGAGACTTCTCCTTTAAGGGAACGCCTCTTGAGGGCATTGACATGTCAAAGAGAATTATACTTATGACTGCACACCGCAGAGAAAATCTGGGAACTCCCCTTGAGAACATATGCAGAGCGGTACAACGCATTATCCGTGATTTTCCAGATGTGGAGGTAATTTATCCCGTACATCTCAATCCGGCTGTACGCGAAACCGCATATTCAATACTGGGAAATATTCCGCGTGTTCATTTGGTTGAGCCGCTTGATGTAGATGTTCTTCATAACGCGATGAATAAGTCACACCTTATCCTCACCGATTCAGGCGGACTTCAGGAGGAGGCACCTGCACTCGGCAAGCCTGTTTTGGTTCTCCGCGGTGAAACAGAGCGTCCCGAGGCAGCTGAAGCCGGAACAGTAAAAATTGCCGGAACAGAGGAGGATATTGTATATTCTCTTACATCTCAGCTTCTCACAGATGAGGCAGAGTATCACAAAATGAGTGTTGCGGTTAATCCCTATGGTGACGGAAACGCCTCCAGAAGAATTACCGATGCTATACTTTATCACTTCGGTATAACAAGCTGCCGCCCTGTTGAATGGTTATAATTATAAAAAAAGGGAATGGTTATACTTATGAAGAATAACCGCAGAGAAATAGCAGACGCTCTGGGAAGCATTACGCAACTGGGGCTGAGTGTTGTTATATCGTTTTTGTTGTGGATTCTGATAGCCTCGTGGGTAAAAAAGACTTTTTTACTAGGAAACTATGTCATGGTTATCGGGATAATTCTGGGAGCAGGAAGTGCCGTGCTGTCATTTTTAAAATTCTGCAACAAGACGATTTCAAAGGAGAATAAACATGAACAGTAATTCGGTATATAAAGATGCAATAAGATTCAGCGCACTGGTATTCTTACTGGGATTGGTTGAGTTTATTGCCTTTTGTGTATTTCTATCTCCACGCACTGATATTCTGATAGGCGTAATTTACGGATGCGCTTTTGTAAGTCTGAATTTCTTTTATCTGGCTTTTTCCGTCAAGAAAAGTGTTGAAAAGGATGAAAAGCGCGCCAAAGCATATATGTCCTCAGGATATACACTGCGCATGCTGCTTACAGCGGTAATGGTTGTTATTGCGGCGAAAGTGGAGTGGATACACATATGGGCGGCTATCATCCCACTGCTATTTCAGCGGATTGCAGTTCATATACTAAGTTTCATATATGCTCACAAGAAGTAAAGGATGTGAAATTTCTTGAACGTTTCTGTTACAGGACCAAGGATAATATTCAACATTCCAATCCTCGGGGGTATCCCCGTAACCGAGACGATTGTCAACGGTTGGATTGTTATGGCAATTATAACACTGGTATGCTTTATTTTAGGAAGAAACCTTTCTGTTCGCAACCCATCTAAGAGGCAGATTGTTGCAGAAAAGCTGTATGCTATGCTCAGTAGCCTTGTATCAGATACTATGGGTAAGCACAATATGTTCTTTCTCCCCTATATCGGTGCGCTTTTCTCTTACTCGATATTAAGCAGTCTTTCAGGTCTGGTAGGACTGAGGGCACCTACGGGTGATTTGAATACAACTATAGGCTTTGCACTGGTTGCGTTTTTCCTCATCCAGTTTTATAATATTAAAAACAAAGGAGTCCTAGGTTGGCTTAAAGGGTTTACCGAGCCTGTTGTATTTTTAACACCGCTTAATATTATAAGCGAAATTGCAAATCCGATTTCAATGGCATTTCGTCATTTCGGAAATATTGCATCGGGAATTGTAATTACCACTCTTATTTACGGTGCATTGTCGGCTTTGAGCAAGACGCTTTTAGGATGGATTCCAATTTTAGGCTCCATTCCATTTTTCCAGGCAGGTATTCCAGCGTTTTTATCAATTTATTTTGACGTATTTACCAGTTTTCTTCAGGCATACATCATATCCATGCTTACCATGGTATATGTAGGAAGTGCCAACGAAGCTTAATTTTAGAATTATAATTTATTATTTATATTTTGGAGGTAACTATTATGGAAATGACAGAAGCAATTGTACGTGCCGCGTCGGCAGTAGGTGCAGGTCTTGCAATGATTGCAGGTATAGGACCCGGTATCGGTCAGGGATATGCTGCAGGTAAAGCTGCAGAAGCAGTTGGCCGTCAGCCTGAGGCAAAGGGTGACATTACATCAACAATGCTGTTTGGTTGTGCCGTTGCAGAATCAACAGGTATTTACGGTCTTGTTGTTGCAATGATACTTCTCTTTGCAAATCCCCTCATTTAATTCGTTTGTACAAAAAGGGCGGCAAAACGCCGCCCCAACTACAATGAGGAGGTTCTATAATGCAAAAATTCCAAGAATTTGTAACTATTGCTCCATGGACAATAATTTTCACTTGGATAAACTTGATTATCCTTGTTCTTATAATGAAAAAGCTCCTTTTTAAGCCCGTGGCAAAAATGCTCGAACAGCGAGAAGAAGAAGTAAGCTCCATGTATCAAAAGGCTGAGGAAGCACAAAAAAGTGCCCAGTCTTTAGAAACTGAATATACCCAAAAGCTTACCGGTGCAAAGGAAGAAGCTGCACGTATTATGAAAGAAGCAACCAGAGAGGCTGCACTGCGCGGTGAAGAAATCGTTGCGGAGGCACAGCAAAAGGCCTCTTCCCTCATTACAAAGGCTCAGAAAGAAATTGAACGTGAAAAGAATGCCGCTGTAAGTGAGATAAAAAGCGATATTGCTTCTATCGCCGTATCTGTAGCTGAAAAGGTCATCGAAAAAGATATTAACGAGAGTGACTACGAAAGACTTGTTGAGGAGTTTATAAACAGTCGGGGTGATAACGCATGAAATCTTTATCACTGACGTACGCAGCTTCACTTTTCGCCCTCGCTGAAGAGGAAAATATTGTAGATGATGTCATGGATCAGCTTCGGGAGATTGATAGTGTTATAAAAGAAAACAGAGAGTATGCGTCACTTCTTGACTCCCCTACACTCTCACTTGAGCAAAGGACTAAGCTCATTGATGAGGCTTTTTCCTCTTTTCACGAATATGTGTCCAATTTTCTGAAAATTCTTTGCGAGAAGAAGTGTGTTTATATTTTTCCGGAGTGTGTAAAGCACTACGAGAAATTATTTAATAAGAAAAATAATATTGAAAACGTTACTGTAATAACAGCCATGCCGCTGAGTGAGGAGCTCTGCAGTAAGCTTACCTCAAAGCTTGAAAAAGAATCCGGAAAAAAAGTCTGTCTTGACCTTAAGGTAGATAAATCCATCCTTGGCGGTATAATACTGAGAACAGAAAATTCCCAAACAGACGCAAGTGTGCGCGCAAGACTCGATGCAATAAAAATGCAGCTTGAGTCCTAACTAATAGATTGAAGGTGAAATAATGCAGCTTAAATCTGACGAAATAAGCAAAATCATAAAAGACCAGATAAAGAACTATTCCAATAAAATAGAGCAAAAGGAAACAGGCTACGTTGTAGAAGTTGGTGACGGTATTGCAAAAGCAAGAGGTCTTGATAACTGTATGAGTAACGAGCTTGTAGAATTTGAAAACGGTGAGGTTGCAATGGCCCTTAACCTCGAGGAAAATCTCGTCAGTCTGGTTATTCTTGGTTCTGACTCCCAGATTCGTGAGGGAGATATTGTAAAGAGAACAAACAGTGTTGTGAGTGTTCCTGTAGGCGAGGAGCTTATCGGCAGAGTTGTAAATGCCCTCGGTCAGCCTATTGACGGCAAGGGTGAGATTAACTGTAAAGAACGCCGTCCTATCGAATCTCCTGCACCGGGAATTATAGAAAGAAAGTCTGTAAGTGTTCCGCTGCAGACAGGCATAAAGGCAATTGACTCCATGATTCCTATTGGCCGCGGACAGCGTGAGCTTATTATCGGTGACCGCCAGACAGGTAAGTCAACTATCGGACTTGACACTATTATCAACCAAAAGGGACAGGACGTTATATGTATATATGTTGCAATCGGTCAGAAAAAGTCTACCGTTGCACAGCTTGTTGACACATTGGAAAGAAACGGCGCAATGGAATACACAACAGTTGTTGCCGCAACTGCAAGCGAGCTTGCTCCGCTGCAGTATATCGCTCCCTACTGCGGATGTACCATGGGTGAATACTTCATGTACAAAGGAATGGACGTTTTGGTAGTATATGATGACCTTTCCAAGCATGCGGTAGCGTACCGTGCGCTTTCTCTCCTTATACGCCGTCCCCCGGGACGTGAGGCGTACCCCGGAGATGTATTCTATCTTCACTCAAGATTACTCGAGCGTGCAGCCAGACTCTCTCCCGAATACGGCGGAGGCTCACTTACTGCACTTCCTATTATTGAAACTCAGGCGGGCGATGTATCTGCATACATCCCCACAAATGTAATTTCTATTACAGACGGTCAGATTTTCCTGGAAACAGAGCTTTTCCATTCAGGTGTAATGCCAGCTGTTAACCCCGGTATCAGTGTAAGCCGTGTTGGCGGTAATGCACAGATAAAGGCAATGAAAAAGGTTGCCGGAACATTAAAGCTGGCATATTCTCAGTATCGTGAGCTTCAGTCCTTTGCACAGTTCGGAAGTGACCTTGACGCTGATACCAAAACGCGTCTGGAACAGGGTGAGAGAATCGTTGAAGTTCTTAAACAGGACAGAAACTCTCCTGTAAGAGTTGAGCATCAGATTGTAATAATATATGCAGTTATTAACGACTACCTTAAGGATATTGCTGTAGAGGATGTAAGAGACTTTGAAAAAGAGCTGTTCAGCTATGTCGATAGCTACTATCCCAAAATCATTTCCAACATTGCACAAACAGGCGCTCTCTCAGAGGAAACTGAAGAAATGATTAAGGCAGCTGTTACAGAGTGCAGCGAAAAATTTCTCAGTCGAAAATGAGGTGAATTGTAATGCCTTCAATGAAAGCAATCAAAAACCGCATAAAAAGTGTTGAGAATACCCGCCAGATTACAAAGGCAATGCAGCTTGTGGCAACAAGTAAAATGCGTAAAGCAAAAGAGCGCATAGAAGCAAGCAGGCCTTTCTTCGAGACACTTTCAGAGGCACTTAATGATATAAGCCGAGGCAACCGCGACTTCTCCTCCCCATTCACCAGGGAGGCAGAGGGCAAAAGTTGCCATATAGTTATAGCAGGTGACAGAGGACTTGCAGGCGGTTACAACAATAATCTGTTTAAATCAATTGAATATAACGATGGCGACATTGTTTTCCCGATAGGAAAAAAGGTTGTTGAACACTTTGCCAAAAAAGATGTGACGTTTTTCACAACGTCCTACCAGATTGCTGCAGATGTCAGTATCTCTGACTGCAACAGTATTGGTCAGGCACTTACAGATGCCTTTTTGAAGGGAGAATTTACGAAGCTTGATATTCACTACACAGGGTTTGTAAACGTATTGTCACAGGTGCCGTCATACAAAAAGATTTTGCCGATTATACCCCAAGGGGATGCGACAGAAAAGAAAAGTCTTATTATATATGAGCCGTCGCCGGAGGTAGTCTTTGAAAAAATTGTTCCCCACTATATAGGCGGAATTGTGTATGGAGCATTGTGTGAATCTATTGCATCGGAGCTGAGCGCGCGCCGTACTGCAATGGAAAATGCCACCGACAATGCAGGAGAAATTATAGATAACCTCAGCCTGACTTATAACCGCGCTCGTCAGGCAGCAATTACTCAGGAGCTTACTGAAATTGTAGCAGGCAGTCAAAACGGATGACAAAGTCATTCTCTCGAACCGAAAAAGCTAAGAAAGGATTGATAATCCATGGCACAAAAAAATATAGGCAAGGTAATTTCCGTTATCGGGCCTGTTCTTGATATTAAATTTGAAAACGGACATCTCCCCAATCTTCTCAACGCGATTGAGATAACCGCGGGTGAGCGTACTATCACACTGGAGGTTGCCCAGCATATAGGCGACGATGTTGTACGTTGTATCGCTATGAGTTCTACAGACGGACTGGTGCGTGGAATGGATGCAGTTGATACAGGCAGCGGCATCAGCGTTCCCGTCGGCGAATGTACTCTCGGAAGAATATTTAATTTGTTGGGCGAGCCTGTAGATAACAAGCCCGCACCCGAGGCGCCTGAGCGCTGGGAAATCCACAGACCTGCCCCCGGTTATGACGAGCAGGAAAGTACTACCGAGATTCTGGAAACAGGTATTAAGGTAGTTGACCTTATCTGCCCCTATGCAAAGGGTGGTAAGATTGGTCTGTTCGGTGGTGCAGGAGTTGGTAAGACAGTTCTTATTATGGAGCTTATCAACAACGTTGCCAAGCAGCACGGTGGACTTAGTGTGTTCACAGGTGTTGGAGAAAGAACACGTGAGGGTAATGACCTTTACAACGAAATGCAGGAATCAGGTGTTATTAACAAGACCGCTCTTGTTTACGGACAGATGAACGAGCCTCCGGGAGCGAGAATGAGAGTTGCCCTCTCAGGTCTTACGATGGCAGAGTACTTCCGCGATAAGGAAGGTCAGGACGTTCTCTTGTTCATTGATAATATTTACCGTTTCACTCAGGCAGGCAGTGAGGTGTCAGCACTTCTTGGACGTATGCCCTCCGCAGTTGGTTATCAGCCTACTCTTGCTACAGAGATGGGCGC
>SVJI01000060.1 GCA_015069065.1 Oscillospiraceae bacterium
TGCAAACGGCGAGGATGCATATATAATCGGTGAAATCATCAAGAGTGAGGAAAGCGTGGTTATATGCTAAAGCGTATAGCGGTTCTGGTTTCCGGCGGAGGAACGAATTTACAGGCGCTTATTGATGCACAGAAAAGCGGTATCATTACAAGCGGGGCAATAACTCTGGTTGTTTCCAACAATCCCGATGCGTACGCTCTTGAGAGGGCGAAAAACGCAGGTATAGATACGGCAGTGGTTAATAAAAAGGAATGCATCGGTCAGGCGGATTTTGAAGAAAAACTGATTGACGTTCTTGAAAAAAATGAAACCGATTTTATAGTTCTGGCAGGATTCATGTGCATACTCAGCGAAAACTTTACATCAAAATACTCTGACAGGATTATAAATGTTCATCCGTCATTGATTCCGTCCTTTTGCGGTAAAGGCTTCTATGGACTTCATGTTCATGAGGCGGCACTCAGCTACGGAGTCAAGGTTACAGGTGCGACAGTGCATTTTGTAAATGAAATTCCCGACGGCGGTAAAATCATAATGCAAAAGGCAGTGTATATTCAGGATGGAGATACACCCGAAATTTTACAAAGACGTGTCATGGAGGAGGCGGAGTGGATAATTCTGCCCCAAGCCGTAGAAAAAATTTGTAAGGAGAGTTTCAAGTGAAAAAAATAAATATTTATGAAGAACTTAAACAGAATGATTATCCCGGCAGAGGAATTGTGATAGGAAAGTCTGCTGACGGAAAATCAGCTGTTACAGCATATTTCATTATGGGAAGAAGTGTTAACAGCCGTAACCGTGTTTTTGTAGAGGACGGAAACGGAATACGCACACAGGCTTTTGACCCGTCAAAGCTTGAGGACCCGCATCTTATCATATATGCTCCTGTAAGAGTTCTGGGAAATAAGACAATCGTTACAAACGGTGACCAGACTGATACCATATACGAGCTTATGAATCAGCAGTTAACCTTTGAGCAGGCACTGCGTACACGTGAGTTTGAGGATGATGCTCCCAATTACACTCCCAGAATTTCAGGAATAATGAAGGTTGATAACGGTGAATACAGCTATGCAATGTCAATCCTTAAGAGTGCAAACGGAAACCCCGACTCATGTCAGAGATTTACATACAGCTATAAAAATTCTATAGCAGGTGAGGGACATTTTATTCACACTTATATGGGTGACGGAAGTCCGCTTCCATCCTTTGAGGGTGAACCCAAGCTTGTTGAAATCCCCAATGACCTTGACGAATTTGCAGATAAGCTGTGGAACAGTCTTAACGAGGATAACAAGGTTTCCCTTTTCGTTAGATTCATTGATATCGAAACAGGAGAGGTTAAGTCCAAGATTATAAATAAAAATAAATAATTCACTGACTTATTATCGCGTTACAGAAAGGATGTTACAAATGAAAGAGTTTGAACTTAAATACGGATGTAATCCGAATCAGAAGCCCTCTAAAATTTTCATGCATGACGGTACGGAGCTTCCCATTGAAATACTTAACGGACGCCCCGGGTATATAAATTTTTTGGATGCACTCAACAGCTGGCAGCTTGTAAAGGAGCTTAAAGAGGCTCTGGGCATGTGTGCGGCAACATCTTTTAAGCATGTAAGCCCTACATCTGCTGCAGTTGGTGTTAAAATGGATGACAACCTTAAAAAGGCGTGCTTCGTTGACGATGTAGAGGGTCTTGATGAATCACCTCTCGCAACGGCATACGCACGTGCCAGGGGTACAGACAGAATGAGTTCCTTTGGTGACTGGATTGCACTTTCAGACAAGTGTGATGTTACCTGTGCACGCCTTATTGCACGTGAGGTTTCAGACGGTGTTATAGCACCCGATTACGATGAGGAGGCTCTCGAAATCCTTAAGTCAAAGAGAAAGGGTACCTATAACGTAATTAAAATTGACCCGAGCTTTGTTCCCGACAGTGTTGAGCATAAGCAGGTTTACGGTATTACCTTTGAACAGGGCAGAAATAATTTCGAAATTAACCGTGCCCTTTTGGAGGATATCGTTACAGATAATAAGGAAATGCCCGAGGATGCTAAACGTGACCTTATAATTGCGCTGATTACTCTTAAATATACTCAGTCAAATTCCGTATGCTTTGCAAAGGACGGACAGGCTATCGGTGTAGGCGCAGGTCAGCAGTCAAGAATTCACTGCACACGTCTTGCAGGTAATAAGGCTGATATATGGCATCTTCGTCAGCATGAAAAGGTGTTGAACCTTCCTTTCAAGGATGAAGTAAGACGTCCTGACCGTGACAACGCAATTGACGTTTATATTTCCGAGGACTACGAGGATGTTCTCGCAGACGGAAATTGGGAGGCACTATTTACACATAAGCCTGAGCCCTTTACTCGTAAGGAGCAGAGGGAATACCTCGCTTCTCTTAAGGGTGTTGCACTTGGTTCAGATGCATTCTTCCCCTTTGGTGACAATATTGAGCGTGCTGCAAGAAGCGGCGTGAGCTATATCGCACAGCCCGGCGGTTCCATCCGTGACGATAACGTTATCGAAGCTTGTAACAAGCACGGTATGGTTATGGCAATGACAAAAATGAGACTCTTCCACCACTAATTCAGAGAGGATTGAATAATATAATGAAAGTTATGGTAGTTGGCGGCGGCGGCCGCGAGCATGCTATTATCAAGAAGATAAAGGAAAATAAATCTGTAAGTGAGATTTTTGCACTTCCCGGAAACGGCGGTATTGCAGCCGATGCGACCTGCGTTAATATCGGGGCAAAGGATATTGATGCCATTGTAGCCTTTGCAGTGGAAAACAGCATTGATTTTGCCGTTGTTGCTCCTGATGACCCGTTGGTTCTCGGTTGTGTTGATGCACTTAATGCAAAGGGTATTAAAACATTCGGACCCAATAAGGCAGCAGCTATTATCGAGGGAAGTAAGGTTTTTTCAAAAAATCTTATGAAGAAATATAATATTCCTACTGCACAGTATGAAGTTTTCACTGATATGGATGCGGCGCTTAATTATCTTGAAACTGCACCGATTCCCACTGTTGTAAAGGCTGACGGTCTGGCGCTCGGTAAGGGTGTTATAATTGCCGAAACGAGAGAAGACGCCAAGGATGCAGTAAAGAGCATCATGGGGGATAAGGTTTTCGGAGAAAGCGGAAGCAGCATCGTAATTGAAGAATTCCTGACAGGTCCCGAGGTTTCTGTCCTTTCTTTCACAGACGGTGAAACACTTATTCCCATGGTGTCATCCATGGACCATAAGAGAGCACTGGATAACGACATGGGACTTAATACAGGTGGCATGGGAACAGTTGCTCCAAACCCCTATTATACAGAGGAAATTGCAAAAGAATGTATGGAAACAATCTTCATTCCTACCGTTGAAGCCATGAATAAAGAGGGAAGAAGCTTTTCAGGCTGCCTTTACTTTGGTCTGATGCTTACTCCCAACGGACCTAAGGTTATAGAATACAACTGCCGCTTCGGTGACCCCGAAACTCAGGTTGTACTGCCCCTTTTGGAAAGTGATTTGCTTGATATTATGCTCCACATTTCAGACAAAACCCTGAAAGATGCCGATGTGCGTTTTTCAAGCGGAAGTGCCTGCTGTGTAGTTATGGCGTCAAAGGGATATCCCGGAAAGTATGAAACAGGCTTTGAAATTACAATGCCCCTTGACAAAAATATCTATGTTGCGGGAGCAAAGCTTGATAACGGAAAGCTCCTTACAGGCGGTGGTCGTGTTTTGGGTGTAACGGAAACTGCGCCTACGCTGAAAGAAGCTATAGAAAAGGCATATAAAACCGTTAAGGAAGTAAGCTTTGAAAATGCCTACTGCAGAAGTGACATAGGTGCAAGGGCACTGAAAGCGAACAACTGATTTTTTTGGAGAGGAGAGCATACAAATGGTTTTTAGAATATATGTAGAAAAGAAAAACGGACTTGACCATGGTGCAAGTGCGCTGAAAAAAGATTTGCGTGACCTTTTGGGAATTAAGGGTATAGAAGAACTTCGTATGTATAACCGTTACGATGTTGAAAATCTTTCACAGGAGCTTTTTGAAAATTCTGTAAAAACAGTATTTTCTGAGCCACAGACAGATAATACCTATACACAGTGTCCTACAGGTGATGTTGTTTTTGCGGTTGAGTACCTTCCCGGTCAGTTTGATGCACGCGCAGCATCAGCGGCGGAGTGCATACAGATTATATCCAAAGGGGAAAGACCCGATGTGCGCACAGCCACAGTTTATGTGCTTAACGGCAATATTTCCGAGGAAGAAGTACAGAGTATTAAAAAGTATGTGATAAACCCAGTAGAGGCGAGAGAGGCATCTCTTGACACGGTTGATACACTTAAGGCAGATTATACCATTCCTACAGAGGTTGAAATTCTCGACGGTTTCTGTGCCCTTTCACGTGAACAGCTGGCACAGTTTATCGATGAACGCGGCCTTGCGATGGATATTGACGATATTCTTTTCTGCCAGCAGTATTTCATCAGCGAAAAGCGTGAGCCTACAATCACAGAAATCAAGATGATTGACACATACTGGTCTGACCATTGCCGTCATACCACATTCCTTACAACCATTGACAATGTTAAGTTTGAGGATGAGCTTCTCCAGAATACCTATGAAGAATATATTGCAGACCGTAAGATGCTCGGCAGAACAAAGCCTGTTAATCTTATGGATATTGCTACACTTGCTACACGCGTTCTCAAAAAGGCTGGAAAACTGCAGAAGCTTGACGAATCAGAGGAAATCAATGCTTGTACAGTAAAAATAGATGTTATAAGGGATGGAAAAGTAGAAAAGTGGCTGCTTCTCTTCAAGAATGAGACCCACAATCATCCCACAGAAATCGAGCCCTTTGGCGGTGCGGCAACCTGTATCGGCGGTGCTATCCGTGACCCGCTTTCAGGCAGAAGCTATGTTTATGCGGCAATGCGTGTGACAGGTGCCGCTGACCCCACAGTTCCTGTATCAGAGACTATGCAGGGTAAGCTTCCGCAGAGAAAGATTGTTACCACTGCGGCAAACGGCTATAGCTCATACGGTAACCAGATTGGACTTGCAACAGGTCAGGTTGATGAAATTTACCATGACGGATATGTTGCAAAAAGAATGGAAATCGGTGCTGTTATTGCGGCAGCTCCCGAAGAAAATGTACGCAGAGAACGTCCTGAGGATGGCGATGTTGTAATACTTCTGGGCGGTAAGACAGGTCGTGACGGCTGCGGCGGTGCTACAGGCTCGTCCAAGTCACACAACCTTTCATCCCTTGAAAACTGCGGCGCAGAGGTGCAGAAAGGTAATGCACCCGAGGAAAGAAAGCTCCAGCGTCTTTTCAGAAACAGTGAGGTTTCACGCCTGATTAAGCGTTGTAACGACTTTGGAGCCGGTGGTGTTTCTGTTGCGATTGGTGAGCTTGCAGACGGTCTTGAAATTAACCTGAACGCAGTTCCCAAGAAGTACGAGGGACTTGACGGCACAGAGCTTGCAATCAGCGAATCTCAGGAGAGAATGGCTGTTGTAGTAGAGAGCAAGGATGTTGAAAAATTCTGCGCTCTTGCAGAAAAGGAAAATCTGGAAGCAACTGTTGTTGCAGTTGTAAAGGAACATCCTTACCTTGTAATGAACTGGAACGGTAAGAATATAGTAAACCTTTCCAGAGAATTTTTGAATTCAAACGGTGCTGAAAAGCATATAGACATCGCACCCTCTAAGATAGAGTGCTTTGAAAAGAAAGTCAGCGGAAGCTTTACTGAGAATTATAAGAATCTTGCTCAGGACCTTAACGTTTGCTCCAAACGCGGACTTTCAGAAAGATTTGACTCCACAATCGGTGCTGGCAGTGTACTTATGCCCTTTGGCGGTAAGTATCAGCGTACTCCTGTTCAGGCGATGGTTAATAAAATCTCCACACCTGACGGTGATACACAGACCTGCTCTCTTATGAGCTGGGGATACAATCCCTTTATCATGGAAAAGAGTCCGTACCACGGTGCATACCTCGCGGTGGTTGAGTCTGTATGTAAGCTTGTTGCACACGGCGGCTCATTTGAGGAAGTGTACCTTACTTTCCAGGAATATTTTGAAAAGCCCAAAGCTGACGCAGCTCGTTGGGGTAAGCCCATGGCAGCACTTCTCGGTGCTTATAAAGCACAGAAGGATTTTGAGATAGCGTCTATCGGCGGTAAGGACTCCATGAGCGGAAGCTTTGAGGATATTGACGTTCCTCCGACACTTGTATCATTTGCAGTTACAACTGACAATGTCGATAATATAATTTCTCCAGAGTTTAAGAAAGCAGGTAGCAAGGTTTATATTATTAAGCCTGAATATGATAAAAACGGACTTCCGTCTGCTGATTCCCTTAAGGCTGTATTTGACCGTGTGACAAGGCTTATGCGCAGCGGTAAGGTGCTCAGCTGCTATACACCCACCTACGGCGGTGTGGCAGAAGCCGTTCTTAAAATGGCAATGGGTAACGGCATTGGCTTTGCTTATGACGCTAATCTTACCACTCAGGAAATTTTCGGTTATAATTACGGTGCTTTCTTGATTGAAACATCGGAAGATATTGAAAATGCGGTATTTGTTGGTACTACAACAGATAAGGACGAAATTTCCCTTGCAGGGGAGAGCGTTGCTCTTTCTGCACTTTGCGAGCTTTATGAAAATAAGCTTGAGAAGATTTATCGCTGCAACATAGAAACATCTGATAAGAAAATTGAGAAATTCAGCTATAACGGCGAAAGCTCATTTAAAGCGTCAGTTAAGGTTGCACAGCCCAAGGTGCTTATTCCTGTATTCCCCGGAACAAACTGTGAATACGACAGTGCCAAGGCATTTGAAAAAGCAGGTGCCAAGGCTGAAATATTTGTTATTAACAACCTCTCTGCCTCAAATGTAGCAGAATCTGTATCAACCTTTGCACAAAAGGTTAATGAGTCTCAGATTGTGTTTATTCCCGGCGGTTTCTCCGGTGGTGACGAGCCTGACGGCAGCGGTAAGCTGATTACAGCATTCTTCAGAAATAAGGAAATCAGCGAGGCTGTAATGAATCTTCTTCATAAGCGTGACGGTCTTATGGCAGGTATTTGTAACGGATTTCAGGCTCTTATCAAGCTGGGACTTGTGCCTTATGGTGAAATTCTTGAGGCAACAGAGGATAGTCCGACACTTACATTCAATACTATTTCCCGCCACCAGTCAAAAATTGTAAACACCAGAATTGCTTCAAATAAGTCTCCGTGGCTTATGGAAACAAACGTAGGTGATGTTTATTCCGTACCGATTTCACATGGTGAGGGACGTTTCCTTGCAAGCGAGGAGCTTATTAAAAAGCTTGCAGATAATGGTCAGGTAATTACACAGTATGTTGACCTTGATAATAATCCCACCTATGATATTCAGTATAACCCCAACGGTTCAATTTGTGCAGTAGAGGGTATAATATCACCTGACGGAAGAGTTTTGGGTAAGATGGGACATTCCGAGCGTATCGGTGCAAATCTTTATAAGAATGTACAGGGTAATTACGATATGGGTATGTTCCTGTCTGCTGTTAAATATTTTAGCTGATATGTAAATTTCAGTTGATTATTTTGCGCAGGTGTTATATACTAATTAGCGTTAGGAGCTGATTTGATGGACGCTGTAAGAGACAGAGTAAGAGAAAATACCAGAAGTAGGAGAAGAAAACTGCTTATGGGTTCTGTTGCATTGATTATTTTGGTCACCATTGCGACATTGCTTGAAAATAATATCAATGACAGACCTACAGAAGTAACAATTATGAAAAATGAAATATCTGATGAAAAGGCAGTTTTTATTCCGCTTAAGAAGCTGGATACAAACATAATTGCGGTAAAGGCGTCTGACGGCAGCTACAGATTGGCGTTTGATGACTGTATAGGCTGCTATCATCAGTTTGGTAAACATGCGCAGTTTAAAAATAATCCTGCTGAAACAGGGCTTATTTGTGAAAATTGTAAAAGTGAGGTTTCTTATGATGAGATGGGTTATCTTACGGAGGAAAGTATGCCGTATCCCATTGCTGAGATAGAGATTACCTCCCTTGATGACCGATTTGTTATTTCTG
>SVJI01000061.1 GCA_015069065.1 Oscillospiraceae bacterium
GAGCTTGGCGGCGGAAGTATTCGTATATATGACCATGCTATGCAGCAGAAAATGTTTGAGTGCCTCGGCTTTACACCCGAGCAGGCTCAGGAAAGATTTGGATATCTCCTCAATGCGTTCCGCTACGGAACACCTCCGCACGGCGGACTTGCCTACGGACTTGACAGAATTGTTATGCTGATGGCAAATTGTGATTCTATCCGTGACACAATTGCATTCCCCAAGGTTAAGGACAGCGGTGAGCTTATGATTCAGTCACCCGACGTGGTTGATAAGAAACAGCTTGACGAGCTGGGACTTGCGATTGTTAATGGCGTTGAAAGAATCAAAGAATAATTTTACCCAATAGTTTCTGAAAGGAGGAAGTTGTATGAGTGCCGTAATTAAATCCGTTGAGCCTGATTCAATTGCATCGGAAATAGGTCTTGAAGCAGGCGATGAAATATTAAAAATAAATAATACGGAAATAAAAGACGTGCTTGACTACCGCTTCCTTATAAATGATGAAGAAATTACTCTGACCGTTTTGACGAAGCAAGGCGAAGAAGTTGAGGTGGAATTTGAAAAGGATGCGTACGAGCCACTTGGGGTGGAATTTGAAAACTCCCTTATGGATAAGCCTCTCCACTGTACAAACAAATGTGTTTTCTGCTTTATAGACCAGCTTCCCAAAGGTATGCGTGAGAGCCTTTATTTCAAGGATGATGATACACGCCTTTCATTCTTTCAGGGAAATTATGTAACCCTTACGAATTTAAGCGATGACGAAATTGACAGAATTATAAGGCTCAGAATAAGTCCCATAAATATTTCTGTGCATACGATGAACCCCGATTTAAGGGTGAAAATGCTGAAAAATCCAAAGGCGGCAAGGCTTCCCGAAATTATGCAAAGGCTCTCGGATAATGGCATTATAATGAACTGCCAGATAGTTTTATGCCCCAATTATAACGATGGGGACGAGCTTTCCTATACCATAGAAAAGCTTTATGAAATGCGTAGCAGTGTAAAAAGCGTTTCCGTCGTTCCCATAGGCCTGACCAAACACCGCGAGGGGCTTTGTGAAATGACGGCAGTGGATAGTGATAAGGCAAAGGAGCTAATAACCGAAATTGAAAAGTGGCAGAAAAAGGCACTTGCCGAGCTAGGAACAGGCTTTGTATATGCATCGGATGAAATTTATCTTAAGGCAGGCGTCCCTATCCCCGAGAGCCGAGCATACCACGGTTTTCCGCAGATTGAAAACGGTGTTGGTATGATTGCATCACTTCGGGAGGAACTTACGGATGCATTAACATCCTCCCCCGCTATAAAAAAGGAGCGCACCGTAACCCTCATAACAGGGGCTGCGGTACATAGCACAATGTGTACCTTTGCAGAAGATATAACAAAAAAATATCCCAACATTAAAATAAATGTAGAGAAAATCATCAATAACTTTTTTGGCGAGCAGATTACCGTATCGGGACTTCTGTGCGGCTGTGATATTATAGAGCAGCTTCGCGGAAAAGATATGGGTGATAATCTGATTATTACAAAAAATATGCTCCGTGACGGAGAAAACGTGCTATTAGACGATGTTACAACAGAAGATATTGAAAGGGAGCTTGATACAAAAATCATTGCCGTAGGCGATGACGGGTATGAGCTTTTGGAGGCGATATTGGGAAATTAGGAAATTTAATAAGGGAGGTACTCTTTATGAAAAAGACAATAAGAATTTTCGCGGCATTTATGTGTGTATTGATGCTTTTAAGCCTTAGTGCGTTTGCAGATACATCCTATGAAGAAAAAATCATAGAGATGTACCGATTAAGCAACAAAGCAGTAGAATTTATGCGCGAGCATAATGTGGATTTTTCCGTATTTGAGGGTGCGGAAGTCCTTCCCGAGGGCTATCCCTTTAGCTACAGTTCACGGATTGAAAGTATTATTAATGAGACACAGGCTTACGGCTTTACCGATGAACAGGTTTCTGCTTATATCAGCGGACAAATAAAGAGCAAGCCTATAATTGTCGGCGGTCCGTGGGATAATACAGGCAGAAAAAAGGTTTTGGTGCCCGACTATCCCTTTGTAATCAATGGTACAAACATAGATTTTAAAAATTCACTCTATCCCGTTATTTCTTATAATGATATAACCTACTTCCCTATGACGTGGCACTATTGCAGAATGCTTGGTGTAACCACTGACTGGACACACGAAGCTGGACTTAGGGTAGAAAAGGCAAATGCCACTGCCGAGCCGATTGAGTATCAAAGAGTGGACAACGCAAGAGAATTGTATGCCGTTCTTCCAGAGTACGATATATTCGTAAACGGCAAGAAAATCGAAAATGACAGCGAGGAATATCCCCTCCTTAATTTCAGAAACGTGACATATTTCCCCCTTACGTGGGATTTCATAATAAATGAATTTGGCTGGAACTATACATTTGACAGTGAAAACGGTCTTGTAATAAATTCTGCCGAGGAAAAGAAAGAAAACCTTGATAATTTCCGCACTGTAGGCTATTATTCGTATGATTTATTTGAAGAGCCGCTTGAAAAATTGCAGACAGACAAGCTTACACATATTATGTACGCATTTCTTATTCCCGAGAAGGACGGAAGTGTTCTTCCCCTCGCAGAAGAAGAAAATGCACGTCAGCTTATAGAAAAGGCACATAACGATAACTGCAAGGTTTATATTGCAGTGGGCGGTTGGTCATACAAAGATGTACCGCTTCAGAGTGCCTTTGAAGAAGCTTCCAAAACACCCGAAACACGCAAAAAGCTTGTAGAAAGCATTGTAAGCGTTGTCGAGGATTACGGCTTCGACGGTGTGGAGCTTGACTGGGAGTACCCAAACAGTGCATCTGCGAAAAATTACGAGGCACTTATCCTTGAGCTTTCAGCAGAACTTAAAAAGCAAGGAAAAAACCTTACTGTGGCATTAAACGGTGCGTGGTCACAGACCGAGGGACCCGAGGTTTCAAAGTATGTGTCCGATAAATGCCTTGATGCATTTGAATTTATAAGCGTAATGAGCTACGATATGAATAACGAGCAGCACAGTCCGTTCTGGTTTGCAAATACCTCTATAGACTATTGGCTCAATCGAGGTGTCAGTGCAGATAAGATTGTACTCGGTATGCCGCTTTACGCAAGACCGACATTTATGCAGTACAGGCATCTTGTTGAGGATAATAGAGAATTTGCATACAGTGACTACGCTGAGATTGACGGCAAAGCATCACATTACAATGGACTTCCCACACTTTGCAAAAAGACAATTCTCGCTGCAAAAAAAGCAGGCGGAGTAATGCTCTTTGATGTAAACGAGGACACAAACGATAATACAAGCATTGTTTCTATGATAGATGAAACATTATCACACATTGAAAACAACGGTTTTGAAGATATATCTTCTCTTGAATTCTTAGAAAAAGCAGATAATACAGACGAGCTTATTGACATCATTAAATAAGGGGGCATAAACATGAAAAAGCTTGCAGTTTTATTTTCAATTTTCATTCTTTGCACGGCATCAAATGCTTATGCAAAAGAGATTGCGTCTATCCCCTCCTGTTCCGTTACACTTAACGGACAGAGTGTGGATAATACCTACAGACAGTTTCCACTTCTTCAATATAAGGATATTGTGTACTTTCCTATGACATATTACGATTGTCGTTTTCTGGGCGTAGCCACAAAATGGAACGAGCAGACAAGCACTCTTTATATAAACACAGAAAATATTTCGGGTGCTTACCGAAAATATAACTGGCAATGGAAAAACGGAAAAAGCAATAAAATTGATATATGCAAATTCAATATTGTTGTAAATTCCAAGGTTATTGACAATTCCAAAGAGGAATATCCCCTTATAACATTTCGTGATGTGACATATTTTCCGCTGACGTGGCGCTTTGCTGTAGATGAATTTGGTTGGGAATACAGCTACGACGATAAAAACGGGCTTGTGATTACTGCAGATAATTACATCTGCAAAACTCTTGAACTCCCCGATTTAAGAACGCAGATTAGTCCCGATTGTGCAACCGACGGAAAATATTATTACTATACGGGAAACGATAAAAAGGTTTACCGCACGCCCGTAGATAACCCTTTGGCAAACGAGCTTATATATACGACGGCTCACAACCACTATTTTGAGGGCGGAAACAACAATATTGAATTTTCTGTGCAGGGTGATGATATTTATCTGTCTTATCGCACGGGGGCATCTATGGGAACAAATTACCGTGTAAAAATAAACCCTGACGGAACAACAGAGGATTCAAAGGACGGAAGCTATCACGAAAGCTTTTTAGGTGGAAACGAATATGTATATGACTGTGATGGCTTTACTGTAAGGGTTTATCGTGGCGGATATGGTAATTCACGTGTTATCTATCATAAGGATGGCAGTGAAAACGCTGTAGAAGTTCTTTCCGACGGCATAGTTTTTGCTGAGATACGTTCGGGGGATTTTGAATATTACGGAAACGTCGAAATACTTGGAAACAACATTTATCTTACGGGATACAATAAGACAAATAATGAAAACAGCCGTCTGTACCGCTATGATGTTCAGAATGAAGCTCTCACCCCACTTATTGAAAACGTGGCTGAATTTGTTGCGTTTACAGGCTGGGATAACGATACAAAAAGAAATTCCGATATGATAGTTTACTATCAGGACGGCAAAATGTACCGCTACAGCAGTGCGAGCGATAAAACAATAGTCATTAACGAAAATTCCCTTCCGCTTGTGCGTGGTGTATGCTATAATGGTACGCTCTACCTGCATACTAAGAACGAGGAAAAAACTGTTGTGGAAATCTACCTCGGCTATGGTATTGGAAGCAATGCGGGGCAACATATTTTCGAAACAACACTTCCGACCGACTCGTATATAGAGGACGGAATGCTTATTACAGAGTCGTACGGTGATGCAGACGGTGAAAAGGACATCCGCACCTGTGTATTTAACAGACCTGCGTACTTCTTCCGTTCCAGTGATAATATGCAATCAGACTTTTTCATTCACAATGGAAAGCTGATATATACACCAACTGATGATACAACTCTTATTGAGGTAGACTTAAATCAAACTTTTTCTAACTAACTAAGAAAGGGGCAAAATAAATGTCAAAGCCCATTATTGCCATAGTTGGCAGACCGAATGTGGGAAAATCCACATTATTTAATAAAATAGCAGGAAAACGCATATCTATTGTTGAGGATACGCCCGGTGTTACACGCGACCGCATTTTTGCAGACGGTGAATGGTGCGGAAAAACCTTTACCATGATTGACACAGGCGGTATCGAGCCATATTCAAAGGATATTATCTTAGAGCAGATGAGGATGCAGGCGGAGCTTGCAATCGATATGGCGCACGTTATAATCTTTATGACGGATATCCGTGACGGTATGACCGCCGCAGACCAGGAGGTTTGCACAATGCTGCAAAAATCGGGTAAGCCGATTGTCCTCGCAGTGAATAAGGTCGATACCCCCGGTGAGCCGCCGCTTGATTTCTACGAATTTTACAATCTGGGGCTCGGTGACCCGATTGCAATTTCTTCACTCCACAAAATGGGTGTGGGCGATGTCCTTGACGAATGTGTAAAGCACTTCCCCACCGCTGAGGAAGAGGAAGAGGATGATACAATAAAGATTGCAATTGTGGGTAAACCTAATGCGGGAAAAAGCTCCCTTGTAAATAAGCTCCTCGGTGAAAACCGTGTTATTGTGTCAAATATTGCGGGTACAACTCGTGACAGTATTGACACACTTTATGAGCGTGACGGCGAAAAATACACCCTGATTGACACGGCAGGTATCCGACGTAAGGCAAAGGTTACAGACTCACTTGAGCGCTACAGTGTTATCCGTTCCTACAGTGCAGTTGAGCGCTGCGACGTGTGCCTTATTATGATTGATGCGACAGAGGGCATCAGTGAGCAGGATGCAAAAATTGCAGGCTATGCCCACGATGAGGGTAAGGCATCCATAATATGTGTAAATAAGTGGGACTTGGTTGAAAAGGATAACAGCAGTGTAAACGAATTTACGCGCGAAATCCACGAAAAGCTCAGTTTCATGACGTATGCCCCCATACTCTTTATTTCGGCACAGACAGGACAAAGACTTGACAAAATCTTTGAAATGGTAACATACGTAACAAACCAGAATTCCATGAGACTTCAGACAGGTGTTCTTAATGACTGCCTTGCCGAGGCTACCATGCGTGTTCAGCCTCCAAGTGATAAAGGTAAGCGTTTAAAGCTTTATTACATGACGCAGGTAAGTGTGAAGCCGCCTACGTTCGTCATTTTCGTTAACGATCAGGAACTGGCACATTTCAGCTATATCCGTTATATTGAAAACTGTATTCGTGATGCGTTTAATCTTAAAGCAACACCGCTCAAGTTTATCGTGAGGGAACGAAGTAAGGAATCACAGTAAGTGCGGAATTTTGAAAGGATTGATTAACTTTGGCTAAAATAATTCTTTGCCTTATTTTAGGCTATCTTTTAGGCTCGCTTAATTTTGCAATTATATATTCAAAGCTTAAGGGTGATGATATCCGTAATCACGGCAGTGGGAATGCCGGTGCGACAAATGTTCTGCGCACCTACGGAAAAGCTCCCGCGGCGTTTGTATTTGCGCTTGATATTTCAAAGGGAGTTATCGCCGTACTTTTAGTACGCTGGGTATTTGGCACTTCTCTCCTTGAATGCTGCGCTGCACTGGGAGCAGTTCTGGGACACAATTTCCCTGTTTACTACAAATTTGCAGGTGGTAAGGGTGTTTCGACAAGTCTTGCAGTGCTTCTCACCCTCCACTACCCCACCGCACTTATCGCCATGGCGACTTTTATAATTGTTGTCCTTATTTCAAAATATGTTTCGCTTTCTTCAATTCTTGCGGCAGTGGCGGCAATAATTGTGGCATTTGTATTTTTCAGAGTTAATGAATTTTCTGTTTTCTGCGCAATTATTGGTCTTCTCTGCATTATAAGACACCACGCAAATATTAAAAGACTTTTAAACGGCACAGAAAATAAACTCGGACAGAAACGAAAGGGTTGATTATATGAAAATTTCAGTTATCGGCAGCGGGGGCTGGGGAACAGCTATGACACTGCTTTTATGTTCAAACGGACACGAGGTTTGTCTGTGGTCATACCGCAGCGAGGAAAGCCTTGCACTTAAAAAAGACCGCGAAAACAAGGAATTTCTCCCCGGAATCGGTTTTGGGGATTATGATATCAAGTTTACGAGCGATATAAAAGAGGCAGCCGATTTTGGTGAAATACTTGTCTCTGCCGTACCCTCAAAGGCAGTGCGTACTACGGCACGCGCCTTAGGAAAAGTCGCTGACGGCAAAACTGTTGTAAATATTTCAAAGGGTATTGACGAAGAAAAGCTTTGCCGACTGAGCGAGGTTTTTAAGGAGGAAATGCCCTCCTCCTGCATCGCTGTGCTGAGCGGTCCGTCCCATGCAGAGGAGGTTGCACGCTCCATCCCCACCACAAACGTGCTTGCGTGTGATGACTCTGAGCTTGTCTCAAGGCTTCAGGACATCTTTATGTCCCCGCACTTCCGTGTTTATACAAATCCTGACGTTGCAGGTGTGGAGTTTGGCGGTGCGCTTAAAAACATTATCGCACTGTGTGCAGGTATAACTGACGGTCTTGGCTACGGTGACAATACAAAGGCGGCACTTATGACACGTGGACTTCATGAAATTATGCGCCTTGGCGTAAAGATGGGCGCAAAACAGGAAACCTTCAGCGGACTTAGCGGAATCGGCGACTTAATTGTAACGTGTACATCCATGCATTCAAGAAACCGCCGTGCGGGAATACTTATCGGTCAGGGAAAAAGCCTTGACGAAGCACTGAGGGAAGTTCATATGACAGTTGAGGGCGTATCAGCAACAGAGGCGGCATACCGTCTGAGTCAAAAGGTTGGCGTTGAAATGCCCATTGTAAATGCGGCATACAGAGTCTTATTTGAGGGTAAGGATGCGCGCAGTGAGGTTATTGCCCTTATGACAAGAGATAAAAAAAGCGAGGCTGATATATATTGAAAATTGCGA
>SVJI01000062.1 GCA_015069065.1 Oscillospiraceae bacterium
TGTTCCGCTGAGTGCGGTAAACAGGTAAGCCTCTCCGTCTACGGCAACTGCGGCACAGTGCATAAGCATGGCATCGTAATCGAGGATTTTACGGCATATGATTCTGTAGATTTCAAGCGATTCCAGGTAATCGTCCGAGAAATCGGGGTTTTGCTCGACGGCACGCGCCATAACTTCGTCGGGAACCTCAACAGTGAAATCTACCTTGCCATCGCCCTCAAATCCACGGCAAAATTCGTCAAAAAACGGATATTTGTTCTTTACATCAATAACAAGACCTGCAATTTTTATAATCATGGGAAAACCTCCCTGCTTAGTTATAAATCATTTTTTGCGACATGTTCGTAGGTTTCTCGTTTTACCGCAATGCGGCTTTTTCCGTCCTTAATCATTACAATCGGAGGACGGGGGATTCTGTTGTAGTTTGATGACATGGAGTAATTGTAAGCACCTGTTGTCAGCACTGCAAGGATGTCGCCTTTCTGACATTTTTGCAGCATCATATCTTCTGCAATAAGGTCACCGCTTTCACAGCATTTTCCTGCAATTGTGGCGCAAAAATCTGCTTTCTCGTTTGCCTTGTTGGCAATAAGCGCACTGTATTGGCTTTTGTAAAGTGCATATCGGGGATTGTCTGTCATTCCGCCGTCGATAGCTACATAGCTTTTGTATCCCGTTATTGTTTTAACACTTCCTACGCTATAGAGAGTGATTCCTGCATCGGCAACGATGCTTCTTCCCGGCTCCATAAGTATTTTCGGAACATCAATATTAACTGCCTGACACTTTTCTTTGACATGAATGCTGATTTCCTCAATCGTTTTTTCAATATCAAGGTGTGGGTCTTCCTCAACATAACGCACACCGAATCCGCCGCCCAGATTAAGTATCCGTGCCTCATAACCGAGTTTTTCTTTTACAGCTACGATAAAGTCAATCATTATATCAGCACTGTCGCAGAAGGTCTGTCCGTCAAACACCTGAGAGCCTACATGACAGTGAAATCCCTCTAAGCTGATGTTGGGCAGGGTAAGTGCATATTTTACAATTTCCATAGCCTGTCCTGTTTCAATGGCTGTGCCGAATTTGGAGTCCACCTGACCTGTCCGCACAGCTTCATAGGTATGGGTATCAATACCGGGTGTCAAACGCAGTATTATCTTTTGGGTTATGTTTCTTTTACCTGCCAGAGTGTTTATACTGTCAAGCTCTTCTATGCAGTCAGCCATGAAAAAGCCGACATTGCAGTCCATTGCAAAGGCTATCTCGTCATCGGTTTTATTGTTTCCGTGGAAATATACCCTTTCCATCGGGAAACCTGCTTCTTTGGCAGTGTAAATCTCACCTCCGGAAACCACATCAACAGACATACCCTCTTCTTTTACGACTCTGTATATTTCCTTAAAGCTAAGTGCCTTACTTGCAAAGAGTGCACTGCTGTCTTTACCGAAAAATTTCTGCATCGCGCCGATATAGGCTCTGCACTTTCTGCGGACACAATCTTCATCTATAACATAAAGAGGCGTTTTATACTCCTTTGCAAGAACGGTTGTGTCAATCCCTGCAAAGGTAAGGTGCCCCTGCTCATTAACATTGAGATTAGTATGTAACATTTGCTATCAATTCCTTTCGCCTGAAGAAAAATACCACCACTATATAATTTTATACTTTTTTAAGGGAAAAGGCAATACATATTTTAAAAAAACTGACTTTTGACTAATTAAAGCAATAAACCCAAAAAAATTACAAAAAACTCTTGACATGCCCCCACCCCCGAGTAGTATAATAAAAAAAGCAGGTGATTTCCTGAGGGAAATCTTAAGACGATGGGTAAATTCAAAGAATTTCAATCGGAGTCTTCAAAGCAAATATTTTTGGACCACTCCCACGGTGGAGTTGAGGCCATACGGACAGCCGGGTCCACTGCCGATTGGCGGCTTGCCGCCTTATTGATTGAGTTAAAAGCTCAGTTTTATAAGTTGGTTACTTTATAACCGATATGCGTATTGCGCAAACTTGTGAAATGGTCAATAAGAGTAGTAAAAGTATTATTGCTATATAGACTCTGTATGCCCAATATCTTGACTTTCCGTTTTTTTAAGGCGGGGTGTCGTTTTTTAGGATATTTAACGCAAGTTGTGTAATTCAGCTTGCGTTTTTATTTTGCAAAAAAGAGGTGTTTTAATTGGCGGAGAATGTAATCATTGAACTTAAAAACGTGTCAAAGCATTTCGGTCAGACATATGCTGTTGACAATTTTAATCTCTACGTTAAAAAAGGGGAGTTTATAACTTTTCTGGGTCCCAGCGGATGCGGAAAAACGACCACGCTCAGAATGATAGCAGGATTTGAGCTTCCTACTGAGGGGCAGATTCTGCTTAACGGAAAGGATATAACGCTCCTTCCACCATACAAAAGACCTGTAAATACCGTTTTCCAGAAATATGCACTTTTCCCCCATATGGATGTTTATGACAATGTTGCTTTCGGGTTAAAGCTGAAGAAGATTTCAGACGGTGGAAAACTGCGCCGCCTTACTACGGCAGAAATTGATAAAAAGGTTAAAAATGCGCTCAAAATAGTTGATTTGGAAGAATATGAGGCGCGCGATATTTCCACATTGTCAGGCGGTCAGCAGCAGAGAATTGCCATTGCCCGTGCGATTGTTAATGAACCGGAAATTCTGCTCCTTGATGAGCCTCTTGGTGCTCTCGACCTTAAGATGCGCAAGGATATGCAGCTTGAGCTTAAGGAAATGCATAAAAAACTGGGCATAACTTTCATATATGTTACACATGATCAGGAGGAAGCGCTGACTCTTTCTGACACAGTGGTAGTTATGAAGGACGGTATGATTCAGCAGATTGGAACTCCTGAGGATATTTATAATGAGCCGAAGAATGCTTTTGTTGCAAACTTTATAGGAGAAAGCAATATTTACAGCGGAACAGTGACCGGTGATAAAAAAGTCCGCTTTATAAATCATACCTTTGACTGTGTTGATGCATTCCCGCGTAATGAAAAGGTAGACGTTGTTATACGCCCCGAGGATGTTCATATCACCTCCGAGGAGGGCGCTATGGCAAGTGGCAAAATTGTCAGCAAGGTTTTCAAGGGAATCCACTATGAATATATAATGATGGTGGGCAGAAATGAGCTTACCATTGTTGATACACGCAATTTAGAGGTGGATAAGGTCTACGGATTTAATATCGAGCCTGACGGTATCCATATCATGAAAAAAGAGCTTACTGCTAATATATATAACGATGCATATATTGATAAAAACAACCGTGTTGTTATATCCGAGTGTGGCTTTGAATGTGATATTACTTCGCTTGTTCCCGGCTCGGTTGTAGATGAGGAGGGGTATGTTGTTGCACCCGACGGCACACGCTACGATTTCACAGATGCCGATGTAAAGGCGGAAATTGGCCTTAAAAATATTGAAATTCTGGATGATGAGGAAGCAGGTAATGTAAGGGGAGAGATTGTATCTATTATATACAAGGGTGACCACTACCAGCTTACTGTACGTACAGAGCAGGATGAGGATTTCGTTCTTGACACTGAATATACCTATGATGAAAATGACCTTGTAGGTCTGAGTGTAAATGCGCAGGACATCAAGCTTACCTTAAAGGGGGAGGCAAAGAAATATGCGAAAAAATAAGGCTTTTTCCAGAAAAATTCTTGCCTTGCCTTATACTGTGTTTATGATTCTGTTTGTGGTAGTTCCTCTTGTCCTTATTATTGCATATGCATTTACAGATGAGAGCGGACGTATAACATTTGATAATTTTCGTACATTTTTTTCGGGCGGACATAACATAAACACACTGATGTTCAGTATATTTATCGGCATGGCTAACACTGCAGTTTGTTTGCTTCTTGGCTACCCTGCGGCATATATACTGGCGAAAAAGGGGATGGGCTTCGGCAAGGCAACGGTACTGCTTTTCGTAATGCCCATGTGGATAAATTTCGTGCTGCGTACAGCGGCAACTCGCGACCTTCTTTTTGCCATGGGGATTAACGGCGGCGAGCATCCATACTTTTCCACTATGATAGGTATGGTATATAACTATCTGCCGTTTGTGATTCTGCCCCTTTATACCACCATGACAAAAATGGACCTTAGTCTTATAGAGGCATCCTATGATCTTGGCGCCAATAAAGTGGAAACATTTTTCCTGACAGTACTTCCTATGACAATGCCGGGAATCGTATCTGCCGCGACTATGGTTTTCATGCCCACAATGAGCAGCTATGTTATCAGTGACGTTATGGGAGAAAGGAAGATTTCCCTTATCGGCAACAGCATACAGCTTTATTTTGATCAGGGCTTGTGGCATATAGGAAGTCTTGTTGCATTGATAATGCTGGTAATTATGGCATTCGGTTCGTTCTGCACCGAAACAGAGGCGGAAAATAATTCGAGGGGAGGTCTGTGGTGATGGATAAACGCAGATTTTCGCTTGCAGATTTCCTGTGCAAGTTTTACGTATATATACTTCTTTTGTTGATGTATGCACCGATTTTGCTTTTGATTGTCTACAGCTTTACCGACACAAAAATTATCGGTAACTGGAACGGCTTCAGCCTGCGCTTATATACCGCACTATTTAATGACAGTGAGATAATGCAGGCATTTACAAATACTTTTTTGGTAGCAATTTCCTCCGCAGTTGTATCAACGGTACTTGGAACCTTTGGCGCTATAGGTATATTTTACTGCAGTAAGCGCGGTAAGGCTGTTTTGGAGGGCATCAGTAATATTCCTGTTATAAATGCAGAAATAGTAACGGCGCTTTCTCTTACAATTCTTTTCGTATTCTGCGGTGTAAAATTTAATTTTCTGACACTTCTTATCGGTCACGTAGTGCTGACGATACCCTTTGTGGTTCTGTCTGTGCGTCCCAAGCTGATGCAGATGGATGCCAATATCTATGAGGCTGCGCTCGATTTGGGTGCGACCCCCGGCAGGGCGTTGTGGTCAATTATCATTCCTGAAATTATGCCGGGTGTGTTCTCGGGATTTATCCTCTCGGTGACACTCAGCCTCGATGATTATATTATAACGGCATTTACAAGGGACACGGCGTTTCAGACTCTCAGCACTTATGTGTACGGTGTTACCAGTAAAAAGGGAACACTGCCTCCGTCGCTGCGTGCGCTGACGACAGTTATAACACTGATTGCTCTTTTAATACTTATAATTGTTAATATCAAAAGTACTAAGGAAAAGGAGAACATCCGTAAATGAAAAGATTTGGTGCATTGATTCTGTGTGCTATGCTGTGCATCGCACTTGTTCCCGATGTATATGCGCGCGAGGAGATTTTGCGTGTATATAACTGGCAGGACTATATTAACGAGGGTAAAGATGATGATGGTGCAAAAATCGCCGAATCGGTAATTGAATTGTGGGAAGAGGACTATTATGAAAGAACAGGTAAGCGCGTGCGCGTGCAGTACGATACCTTTGAAACAAACGAAACCATGCTCAATACACTGCGCACAGGAAAAACCTCCTACGATTTGGTTTGTCCTTCTGACTATGTAATTCAGAAGATGCTGTCGGCAACTCTTTCAGGAGAGGATGACAGTATATCTATTGAGAAATATGATATTTCCACCATGACAAACTACAACCGCTATGTTTCTCCGTATATTTCACAGTTGTTTGAGAAAAACGGCTGGACAGATTATGCCGTGGCATATATGTGGGGAACAGTGGGCTTTATGTATAACCCCGAAGCGGTAAAAAAAGAGGATGTTTCAACATGGGACTTCTTCTGGAATACAGATTATAAAAACCGTGCAACCTGCAAAGATGTGTCGCGTGACGCATATGTTATAGGCTCGCTATATGCTCACTCACAGGAGCTTCAAAAGGCTGCACAAAATTATAAAAGCGGAAAAATAACTGCTGATGAACTGCAGAAAATTGTAAATGCAGCGGCGAATGATACATCGGCAGAAAATATTGAAGAGGTCGGCAGAGTCCTTACAGAAATGAAGAATAACATCTATGGCTTCGAGGTTGACTCAGGTAAGACGGATATCGTATCAGGAAAGATAGACGCAAATCTGGCGTGGAGCGGAGATGCGGTATATGCCATGGACCTTGCAGAGGAAGAGGATGATAAGGAGCTTGCTTTCGTTATTCCTCGGGAGGGCAGCACTATCTGGTTTGACGGATGGGTAATGCCCAAGGGAGCAAATACAGCCTTGGCACAGGATTTTGTAGACTTTTTGTGCGTACCTGAAATTGCTGCGATGAACATGGATTATATCGGATATACCAGTGCTATCGCAGGTGACCAGATTTTCGACCTTGTGAGGGAGAATTATGAGGACGGGGACGGAAAGTACGAATATGACCTTTCCTACTTTTTTGCAGGAACATTGTCTGAGGACAGGTATGATGAAAATAACCGTGCTATTATCCGCACTGACACAATAGGACGTCAGCTTACAACCCAGTATCCGTCTCTTGACGAGGTGGCGCGCTGCGGAATAATGGAGGACTTTGGTGACAGAAATCAGGCAGTACTCGAAATGTGGTCTGTAGTTAAAAGTAACAATGTATCCGCATTTTCTTATGTGATGATGGCAGTTCTTTTTATAATGATGATTGCTATGATGGCATCGACTATACGCCGTAAGACAAAGAAAAAGAGACGGATGAGAAGAAGATAGAAAAAATCCCCCAAGGCATTGAATCTAACGCCTTGGGGGCTTTAATATTTATTATAGTAAAACAACAAATATCAGATACATCAGCGGGATAGTAATTACAGAAAGAATATGAGAAATCATTGTCATGGATGCGCCTGTTTTTGTATCTCCGCCGTATGCGGCAGGATATACGATTGTATTCATACCAAGCGGAGTTGCAAAGGCAATCAAGGCAAGACACAGAATTTCATCACTTGTACCAATTGCTCTTAGTGCCAGTACAAAAATTGCGGGGATGACTATAAGCCGCAGCAGTGTAATGACGTAGACTTTCTTGTTAGTCAAAAGGGATTTAAAGTTATATCCGCCGATTACAATACCTGCCAGAATCATTGCCAATGGTCCCATACAGTTTGCTGCGTTTGAAAGGGCACTCATAATAAACTCAGGGAAAAATCTGCCAAGATTACAAAGTCCGCATACAATACCTATCATAAGTGCTATCATCGGAGGTGCGGTAAAGCCCTTTTTTAAATTTTTCCACAGGCTTTTTCCGCCTGCTTCCTTGGGGATAAGTACATACAGCCCCCAACTGGAACAGAGTATTGTTACAAAGAATGTGAACATGGTGTATTTATAGAACATCTCACTACCCCATATTCCCAGTACGATGAAGTTCCCCATAAAACCGTAGTTTCCGAAAGTAAGGGCGTACTTATAAATATTTCTCTGATATTCCTCTTTTTCGTCCTGATTTTTGTTTCTGATGAAAAGCCGTGACACAGGATAAGCAATTGCCATGGCTATCAGCACCAGTACAAGACCGTAAAGCATAAGCTTGGAGTTTGCAAGGAAATTTTCTACAGTACAATTTGTAAGCTGAGTATGTAGATTAAGTGCGGGGGTAAGTACAAATGTTTCAATTTTTGAGATGGTAATATGACTGTCATGTGGAACGATATCCTTTTTCCTCAGCAGAAAACCTACCAGAATCAGTGTAAACATCATAAGCATCTGTGTTAATGTCAGATTGAAAACTTCCATTTTTTTAACACCTTCCAAATCATACTTTTTTGACCAGAGGTCATTATAGCATACATGTTTTTTAAAAGCAACATTATATTTTAAAATTTTGACATATTAGAGAATAACTGACAAATTTACGAAAAAAATAAGACAAATAATTATCGTTCCCACCACCAAAAAAGCACTTGCAATTGCAAGTGCTTTTTTGGTGGTGGGAGAGGATGGATTCGAACCATCGAAGTCAGTGACAACAGATTTACAGTCTGCCCCCTTTGGCCGCTCGGGAACTCTCCCTGGAGCTGGTGATGGGACTCGA
>SVJI01000063.1 GCA_015069065.1 Oscillospiraceae bacterium
TTCCGCTGAGTGCCGTAGACGGAGAGGCTTACCTGTTTACCGCACTCAGCGGAACAGGTAAAACAACCCATATATCCCTGTGGCAGAAAAAATTCGGTGAAAGGTTCTTCGTCATTAACGGCGACAAGCCCATACTGCGTATAAAAGACGGAAAATTTTACGCATGCGGAACGCCGTGGCGCGGGAAAGAAAATTACGGCGGTAATGCCAATGTTCCTATAAAAGCTATCTGCATACTGGAACGCGGAAAAGAAAACGAGATTAAAAAAATAGCCCCTCATGAGGCTATTTCCACAATACTTATGCAAACACTGCGTACAGAAGATATCTCTGAGATGGAAAAAATGCTTGCCCTGACGGACAAGCTCCTTACATCAGTGCCTTTCTATAGGCTTAAATGCAACATGGATATATCTGCAGCAGACGTGTCATATGAGGGAATGAAAAACTAATCCCCCTTTTAATCTATCTTAAAATCTAGCGGGTCAAACATAGTGGTATCGAGGTTTCTTACACGTTTTACACGCGGTGCAAAGGGATTGAATACATATCGTCTGCAGACATGGCTTGACTTAACAGTGCCTTTATATTTGCAGATATATTCCTCCCCATCAGGTTTTGAATGTTTACAGTAACGACAACAGTCGGTTTCTTTAAGTTTTTTGAAAAATAAAGACATAACATCACTCTCCGCTACTACATGATACCATATAATTCTACATTATTCAACCGAAAAATGAGGTGTTTTTATGAAACCGAAAAAAATAGCCAGTTTTACAATAGACCATAATAAGTTAAAAGAAGGAATTTATGTTTCACGCATTGACGGCGATATTGTCACATATGATTTGCGGACAAGGAAGCCTAATATGGGTGACTACATGGATAACATAACAATGCATTCCGTTGAGCATATGATTGCCACATATATACGCAGCAGCAAAATCGGAGGCGACGTTATATACTTCGGGCCTATGGGCTGCCGCACAGGATTTTACCTACTTGTCAGAAACGGCAAAAATGATACTGTTTTAGAAACTGTCAAGGAAACACTGGAAAAGGTGATTATACATGAGGGGGAAGTTTTCGGCGCATCTAGGATTGAATGCGGAAATTATAAGGAGCTTGATATTGATGCGGCAAAAAAAGAGTGCGCGCGATATCTTGAAATATTAAACGGCTATACCCCCGATTTTAAGTATGAATAGGAGAAAAGACATGATAGGAATTATCGGTGCAATGGATATAGAAATTGAGCATATTACAGCACAAATGACCGATAAAGAGGAAAAGGTCATCAGCGGAATATGCTACACCAGCGGAAAAATCTCAGGTCAGAGCGTGGTTACGGCTGTATGCGGAATCGGAAAGGTTTTTGCAGCGATGTGCGCGCAGACGATGATTCTAAAGTATGCGCCCGATGCAATTATAAATACAGGTGTTGCAGGAACTCTCACCCCAAATGCAGGCATACTTGACACGGTTGTGGCAACACAGCTTGTTCAGCACGATGTGGATACGACATACTTCGGAGACCCCAGAGGAATGATTTCGGGAATAAACGTAGTAAATTTCCCCTGTGACGAAAATTTGATACAGGCAGTTTGTGCCAATATAGACGGACATTTTATAAAAGGTACAATTGCCTCGGGAGATGTATTTATCGCCGACGAACAAAGAAAGAAAGATATTGCTGAAAGCTTTGGCGCACTTGCCTGTGAGATGGAGGGGGCTGCCATTGCACATGTATGCTACGTCAACAAAACACCTTTCTGCGTTGTCAGAACAATTTCAGACGGAGCAGATGGTGATAAGGTGATGAGCTACGAGGCTTTCCGTCAGGAAGCCGCAAAAAAATCTGCAAATATAATTATAAATATAGTAAAGGATGGATTAAAATGAAAAGTGTAGTTTTAGCTGCGGGATATGCAACGCGCCTTTATCCCCTAACGGAAAATTTCCCCAAGCCGCTTTTAGAGGTTGCGGGAAAAAGTATTCTTGATTGGCTTCTGGATGACATTGACACCATCGAAGAAATTGATGAGCATATCATAATATCAAACCACAGATATGTGAATCATTTTGAAGAATGGAAGAAAAATTGTAAGCTGAAAAATCCTGTTACAATAATTGACGACGGTTCAATGTCCAACGAAACCAGACTCGGTGCTGTTAAGGATATTCAGTTCGCTATAGATGAGCTGAATCTTGACGATGACCTTTTTATTGTCGCAGGTGACAATATGCTGGACTTTTCTTTCCGCTCTTTTGTAGAGCTTTTCAAGGAAAAGAATGCCGCTGTTGTAATGTGCAATTATGAGGAGGATATCAACACGCTCAGAAGATGCGGTGTCATGGTTCCTGACAGTGATTTCCGTGTGATCTCGATGGAGGAAAAGCCTCAGGACCCCAAATCCAACTGGTGTGTAGGTCCTTTCTACATATATAAAAAGGACGAGCTTCACCTTATAAAACAGGGTATTGAGGAGGGCTGCGGTACTGACGCTCCGGGAAGCTTTGTATGTTATCTGTGTGAAAAAACAGATGTATATGCACTGAAAACACCGGGCACACGATATGATATCGGTACACTTGAAAGCTATGAGGAAGTAAAAAAGGTATTTGAAAAAATGGAACAAAATTGACTCAGGCAATTGAATGTTCGGTTTTCATGCATTTGTTTACGCAATTTTCTATTTAATAAAAAAACTGTTCAGGCAGTACACTTCTGTCTGAACAGTTTTTATTTGAATCAAGAATTTTATATTCACTTGCAAAGGGCTGCTTGTTTTTCCTCTTCTTCCTTTTCAAGCTCCCTGTATGCAACCTTTCCGACCAATGTTTTCGGCAGGCTGTCACGATACTCATACTCACTGGGAAGAGCGTATTTGGATATGTTTTTTTCACAGTGTGCCCTCACAGAGGCTTTAACTTCATCTGTAGGTTCAACACCAGGTTTTAAGACAATAAACGCTTTTACACGCTGTATCTTATAATCATCCTTGACGCCTATAACGGTACTGAACATAACTGCCTCATGCGAATCAATCACATTCTCAATCTGTGACGGATATACATTGTAGCCGCTGCTTACAATCATGCGCTTTAGCCGCTGCACAAAATATACGAACCCGTCCTCGTCCATATATCCCAGGTCTCCTGTATGCAGATATACCTTTCCATCCTCGTGCAAACGCAGAGTCTGGCTCGTTTCCTTTGGATTATTTATGTATTCTTTCATCAAAGTGGGTCCTGCTATGCAGATTTCTCCGAATTCGCGCACCTTTGCTTCCTCGTTTGTATTAGGAACAACTATTTTATAATATGTATCGGGGAAAGGTATTCCTATGCTTCCCTCTCTGTAATAGTCAGTGGGGGTCAGACAGCTTGCTGTCACACACTCAGTTGTGCCGTACCCCTCCCTTACCTGAATTGATGCGCCATGCTCGGCGAGGAAGCTATCAATTTTCTTCTTAAGCTCTATCGACAGGGAATCTCCGCCGCTGAAAAGCCCTTTGAGAGAGGATAAATCAGCTTTCTGCATATTCTCATTTCTCATCATCGCCTCAAACAATGTGGGTACACCTGCCATGTAATTAGGCCTGTATTTTTTGAAAAGTGATGCAAACTCCGCAACATTAAGCCTCGGAATAAGCACGCATCTGCCGCCGAAGGATAAAATTGTATGTATGCCAACACCAAGACCGAAGCCATGGAAAACAGGCATAACAGACAGCATTGTCCCGCCGGGATACAGACACTGTGATGCTGCCTCTGTCTGCATTGCAAGGGCATTAAAATTAAGATTGGTCAGCAAAATACCCTTGGAGGTCCCTGTAGTTCCACCGCTGAAAAGAATTGCCGCAGAATGTTCTCCGTTTGCGCAGAATGTAATTTCTTCTTTAAAATCCTTTGCCCCTGATAAAAATTTACTCCATGAAATTACCCACGGCACGTCTGCCACCTTTGGCTCGTGACCTACAAATTTATACATAAAGCCCTTAACAGTAGGCAGTGCCTCTCCAATTTTTGCAACTATCAGCTTCTTTAAATCGGTTTTATCCTTTATAGCCTCAAATTTACCATAAAACTGACTTAATGTTATCGCAACGGTGCTGCGGCTTTCATTAAGATAAAATGCAATTTCGTTTTCTGCAGACAAAGGATGTACCATACTTGCAATTGCACCAATTTTATTTACGGCATAAAACATAATTATCGCCTGAGGAACGTTAGGCATACAGATTGTAACGGCGTCATTTTCCCTGACTCCCTGCACTATCAGTGCTTTTGCACAAACATCTATTTCCTCAATAAACTCAGTGTAGGTGACACTTTTCCCCATAAAATCATACGCAGTATATGAGGGGTATTTCTCACCCGCGCTTTTTATCATATCGTACATAGATATATCGGGATATTTCAATGTACAGGGAACATCTCCGTAGTATTTAAACCATTTAGCTTCAGAATTCAAATTCTATTTCCTCCCCTAATGTTTTATCAAGCAAATGCGGATGTTTAAACAAGTGTTTTATTAACTTAAGCGAGCGTGCGAAGTAAAATCCGTCAGCTATACGTTCATCAAGTGTAACGCCCAGATTAACAATATCGCGGACAACCAAATCACCGTTTTCATCAGGAACAGCTTCCTTATGTATTTCCCCGATAGTAATTACAATACCGTTTGTACCTGTATTATTGAGGTGGTGATACACTGCATCGCATTTTATACTGCCAAGGTTTGACAGCATTACCGTACAGTAATTGGTATCCACGCTGCTGAAAGCCCTGGGCATCAGCCCATGAGAATCCCAAAACCGCATCAAAGCCATAAAAAGGTTCATAATTGGTTTGGGAAGCTTTTTGATAATATTGAGCATGCCGTCTACACGCATGCCGTTATCACGCTTGGCCTCACTCACCTTTGGCGAAAGCCTGTCTGTAATAGCACACAGATTTTCACTGTCCTTAGGCTTATATATCATAAGGGTTTCTTCCGCGTGGTCTGCAAATTTCTTTTTAACGGTAAATCCCATAGAAATTTCATGGCGCATATAGTAACGTTTTCCTGAAATATAGCGATTTAACAGGGGGCGCATTTTAACAGTTCTCGCCACTGCGGCGATCACACAGTGAAAAAAAGTTACCTTTCTCTCCCCTGACTCATTTTTATCCTTTATGTAAGTCAGAAGCTCTGTTACATCGACTTTTTCATTGATATAAACCTCTGCATCAGTTCTTTTAGGCATGAAGTATGCCATATAGAAGTGAAGCCCGTCAATATCACGAATACGGTATGCGTCATACCTGTCTCCCCATTTTCTCAATTCTAACCCCTCCAGATTTTATATGTTTTACAATCATTTAACGGCAATTTGTGCATAGGGACTTATTATGTTAATAACAGTTTTCCCGGGGCTTATCAAAAGCTCTGTCCCGTCTGCTTTTTTATAAACAGTATTATCTGTTCTTGAGGACTTGGACCACGTTATTTCCTCATACTCTCCGCCGGTGATATAATACCCCTTACCACTGCCTGTGGTATCAATATTGCGCCTGTCTGAACCGTCCCCTAAAGCGCTGTCAGGAATTAACTGAACTATTATATTCTTCACTTCAAACGGATTACCGCTCTGCATTATGTGTGCCTGTCCGTCAATCGTTTTTTCGTAGGTTTCTTTTTCTGCGTTATAGATATACCCTGTGGTATATTTCTGGGAATAACGGAGTGTAACTTCCACGGCGGTATTTTCCGCATCTAAATCTATGTAGCTGTCAGCATATTTAATTGCGTTCTGACGCTTTGTCTTAAATTTCATTTTCTTGGACTGTGCTTTATTCTTAATATTCTCTATACTTGTGTATGCACTGTGCCAGTCACCCTTAAACTTTTTCTCTCTCCAGAAAATATCCTCATCCGTACCCAGAACACCGTTTATCTTATCTATACCAAATGCGGATATGTCCTGCATCGCCTTCGGGCTCCACCCAAAGTGCGTGTAAATTGCATCATTTTCCATCACATAATCAAGGTAATAATGCCTCGATGAACGAATAGGACCTATTTTTTCCGTATCTGCACCTCGGTACAATGCCATAAACCGTGTCGAGCCGCCCTCTATCAGCATTTCATAAACCAGATATGCTTCATCAAGACCTGCGTGAGGCCGTGCATTTTTATCATCGTTATCAACCATTATTGCAATAGGTCTTTCGTCGGTATCTACATAAGTTTCAAAAAACTTCTCAATCTCAAGCGTGACAGGGTCCTTAGTCTCCACCATAATTTCCTCTGTGTCAGGCTTGACAGCAGGTTTCTCCTCCCCCTTACATCCGGTGAAAGCCACCGCAACTGTAAGCAGCAATAAAAAGGCTCTCGTAATACTGCGCATGTTCTGCCTCCTTTTAAAGATATATGCGTATAAATTGTGTCCAAAACTATTATACTATTTATTTTGACATTATTCAACAAAAAAATACTATTTATGCCTTGGAATATTTAACACCAAAAAAAGCAGAAATTTTGTTTTTTTTCTTGTATCGTGTATTTTTTTGTGATATAATGTAAGCGGTAATATGATACGTTGGAGGGATACATATGGAACTTAACAATTACAGAAGCGTTACTCCCCTTAAAAGGAAACGTAGAAAAATAACTGCTACAGCAGCATTATTGCTTTGTGTGCTGTGTCTCCTTCTGGGAGTATTGTGCGGCAGAGCGATTTCCACAAGCAAGCAGACACAGGAAGCGAATGAGAAAATTGCCCAGTTTGAGCAGGAGATGGAAATTGAAAGTTCACGCATGAAGGCTGAAGTGAGCGCCTATAAGGACGAAATCAACAGACTTAAGGGCGAGCTTGCAGATGCTAAAAAAGTAATCTCCGATAACGAAAAGAAGGCTCAGGAGGAGCAGGAAGCTGCAGCAGTACCCGAAAATGACGAGCAGGAGGATGTCGCATCCGCAGCAAAAGAGGACGAAGCTGATGCTCCCGCACCGCAGACCTCAGGCAGCTTTGCCAGAAAACTTATCGTAGGCTTTTTGATTGCCGTAATCATTGTATGTCTGTTATTTGCAGCGTCAATCTTCCTCAGAAAAGGCGACGACGAAGAAGATTACGATGATGAAGACGATGAGGACGAATACTACGACGACGATTACGAGGATGACGAAGAAGAATACGAAACCGAAGAGGACGAAGAGATAATCGAAGAGGACGAGGAGTCTGACGAGGAATAAATCAATACTTAAACCAAAGCTTAGGCAAAAAATATTTTTTGCCTAAGCTTTTTTACTTGACATACATACCTATAAAATAGTAAAATAAAGTGATAATGTATGTAATTTGGAAAGGACTGATTTTTTGTGGCTATAACTGCACCAAGAGGAACTGCAGATATCCTTGCACCTGACATTCTCAAATGGAAATATATTGAAAATAAAATTTCACAGATAAGCTCCCGTTTTGGCTATAGTGAAATCCGTACACCTGTATTTGAACATACGGAGCTTTTCGAGCGCGGTGTCGGTGACACCACTGACGTAGTACAGAAAGAAATGTACACCTTTAATGACAAGGGCGGAAGAAGCATAACACTTCGTCCCGAGGGAACTGCTTCGGTTGCCAGAGCGTTTTTGGAGCATAATATATATGCACAACCACTCCCTGCAAAGCTCTGCTACAATATAACATGCTACCGTTATGAGAAGCCTCAGGCGGGCAGACTCCGTGAATTTCATCAGTTTGGTGCTGAGTGCTACGGAACAAGCGACAGTGCCGTTGATGCAGAGGTAATCGCCCTTGCAAAGACAGTTCTCAACGAGCTTGGAATAACAAAGCTTTCTTTAAACATTAACTCTATCGGTTGTCCGACATGCCGCAGTAAATATAACGATGCACTAAAGGACTATTTCAGACCGTATATTGAAAACGGCACTCTTTGCCAGACCTGCCGCGACAGATTTGACAAAAACCCC
>SVJI01000064.1 GCA_015069065.1 Oscillospiraceae bacterium
TTTGGGTGGTACTTAAACTTTAACACAAAAAGTTTCTATTCGCTATTATTTTTACCGATATGTTTTTGTACGAGGTTTCCTCGTATGAAAATATATCGGAATGTAACACATCTATTGTAAACCTACATTTCAAATTACACAAATTTCTTTAAATCTATTGACATATTTTCTGTTTTTGAGTATAATAATATTAGCAACAGGCAACAGGTGTGTCTGTTAAAGCGTAGATGTGTGTTGGCGTGCCGATATGCGTTGGCATATAGAGCTTTCGGGAGGGGTTTGTGTAGTGTAACCTCAAATCGGCGTAGGCTTAATGCCGAAAGAAAATGCACTAAAAGCCGTTCTGCTTCAAGCGGAACGGCTTTTACTTATGTGAAAGGATTTTTACAATGGCAGATAAACTACAAAGATGTGCTTTAGCTTTTCAAAAGCTAATTGATACACAGTACGAAATCATTATTGGCAGAAAAGGTCAGATGTCAAAAATCATACTCAATTTTTCTGAAACAGAGTTTGTACATTTAGCCGGACTGCATAAGCTCGTTGATAACGAATTTTTCCGTACTGCTTCAAGAAAAAAGGTATTTGATTACGCATTAGACGGAAAAATATCCTATGACAGTTTGACCAAAAGCGAAAATTTTGATTTTGTTAAAGAACGAATTGAGTATTTTGAATTTTTGGAAAGTATGCTTGACAGCAATGATATAATCTTTAAATACAATTCAAAGAAAAATGTATTTTCCTTAATACAAGCTGATTATTTGCTTCAATCAGCGCATGGCAGCAGAGATATATACATTTTTCTCGACAGACTTGAAAATTCCGATTCTCATTTTTGCCGTTCTTTCTTCCCAAAAGGCGATAAGGATTATACAGTTGGTCAAGCTAAATATACCTTGCTTTACAAAAAGAAAATAAATAAAATAACAGGCAAATCCGAAATACAATATGATAAATTTTCCCAGAAATAAAGTGAAAAAGTTGCATTATGTTTTTCCTGACCCAGATGGTAGGTCTAAAGAATCCGGATGGGACGATATAAGATTTTCGGGTGGTCAATGTATTTTAGAGAAAGATTTTTCAAAATGATTACATATACTTTTTATGGAAATTAGAAGTATAAAGTCCGATTGCAATATTTTTGATGTTCTCATTACATCCATGCCCTAACAAAGAGTCAAAAGAACAGTCCTGCACTGAACCATCCCCCATTTTCAAATTAGGATGGTCCAGTGCAGGACTGTTTTTTTAATTTTTATGTCATTTAAAATAAAATCATTATCTCCACTCTAAAGGAATATTAAATTTCTTATAATATGCTTCAATTGCAATTCCCACTGCTCCCGAATATTCCCCAAATTCTGATTTTTTCAAAAACCCTGATGTAATGTTTTTTGACAACAGAGCAAATTTTAATTCCCTGCTTATACATTCATATATATTTGAAAGCCTACCTGTAAAGACAATATCCTCAACGCCGGTGAGCTGAACAATATTGTAGATTGCTTGTGAAAGATAATATGATAAAACTTCCCTTTTTTCAGCACTATTTTCCAGCATTGAACAAATTTCATCTACATTCCTTGTTTTTAAATCACTTTCTCTTCCGACCTTCTGCTCGAAAACATCATTATTAATACGATTTTCGAGACAATTAATCTGTCCACATCTACAAATAGGATCCTCCTCAAGGCTATTATCATTAGGAATAACTATCATATGCCCCAATTGACCACCCTTTGAGTGCAGTTTATTACCTAGAATTAAAGAAATTCCATATCCATATGAACCATATATTACAGCGGCATTTTTATTGTTAACGCAGCCTATTTCTTTTTCTGCAATTGCAGCTGCATTACTGTTTTGGTCAAAAACATATGTATTCTCCTCTTCGTCGTTTTCATTAACAAAGAGGCTTTTGAATCTTTTAAATGTGGTTTCATCTATTAAATCAAATAGTCCTATATTGTTAGTGCTTCCAAAAACGTACGATGAAAGAATAAGATTTCTGTCTGAGTCTATTATCCCAGGGAAGGTAAAACCTATAGCTCCAATATTAAGTCCCGATTCTTTCATATCTAAAAACATCTCACATATGTCATTAAGAATAAATGTATGTGAACTTTTTGATAAACTATCTTTTTCTTTGTTCAAATTTAAACAAAATTTAATTTCCTCAGGAGAATCTTCAACAATATCTTTGTGATATGTTATAAAATTTTCATAATGCTTGAATTGCTGAAAATTTATATCCTTGCGTGATACATATCTAAAGCAAAAATCTAAAAGTACAACCTTTATACGACTGCTTCCTATTGATATACCGGCATAGAATTCATATTTAGAATTTAAAGCTATATCATTAGTATCCTGAGACATTTCAACCATATTTCTGTCTAATAGTGATGCCAATGCATTTGATACTGTTGTCCACTGTATCCCAAGCGCTGATGCAATATCGTTTTTATTAAATTTTTTTGTCGCATCGTTCTTCCTGAATTTTCTTATTGTATTCAAGACATTCTTCTCGTGCGTGTTTAATTGAGGCATAAAAGACCTTCTTTCCATTTTTTTTGAGAAAACTGAGTGATATACATATTAGCATATCTTTACAAAAAATGCAAGCACTATTTTTAAAAATTTTGTTTTTTTATAAAATTTTTTGTCTATTTTAAGTATTTTTCATCTTAAAATAAATTTTATTGTTATTAAAATAAAAAAATTTTGTTTTATTTTTAAGAAATAGGGTTGACTTTTTATAATTATAGTATTAGTATATATATGAAGAAAATGGAAATATTTCATTTGCATAAAGTTGTAAAGACACAGAAAGAGAGGACAACATGGAAATGTTTACTAAAGCTCTAGCCTTTTTAACATCAATTATAGATTTTGTAATTAAGTTATTCCAGCTTTTCAAATTGACCTTTGAAAATATAAAGCATGACAAAAGATTAAAATGGATTATTCCATTAATTTGTATTATTTTACTATCGAGTGCTGGAATATGTTATGTAGCACAATACGATGAGCGGGTATCTGAGGAAACTGAAAATACATACCCCATATTACCTGATGAGATTAAAAATCACCCCGATACAGAAAACATAGAGGAGGGCTTACCTGAAACAATACAGTTCGATATAAAAGAATTTAATTACAAGTACTACGATGATAGTTTATTTAAATTCATAAATGCTTTGCCATCGACTAAGGAAGATATACAAAAGTTTATTAATAATACTTTGGATATGATATCTGGAAAGGATGTAAGAAGTTCGGCTTCGATATGTGATGCTCCTAAAAAAGTACACCATTCTCTTTCCCATGCATCTGACCTTGATATTAAAGATGACGTACTTTCAATAAAAGAGCGTGTTGAGTCACGAGTGAGTGCATATGATATGTGTCACAACAGTGCTATTGCGCGGTTAATAGGACATGACTATTATAAACTGTTTCTGAAGGCACATGGGACTGAGGAAAAACTGAAATATTCTAAGCTTGCACTTCAATACTTTAATAGAAGCCTTATGTTGTCAGCAGATAATAATACAAATCAATCATATTGTGCAGTATTATTAGGAAGTATATATTCTGCTTTAGTTAACGATGAAACTGATATAGGCTATAAGTACATGTTGAATTTAAGAGCATTGCTTTGTATGGAAACAGCTAGGAATAACTATCCAACAGAAGGGTTAAATATTGCTCCTTATCATGAAGTTTGCTTTTTAACCGCTCAAACCTACCTCATCATGCTACAGTTATGTAAGAAAGACTCACCTCTATTAAAATATTATTATGATAAGGCCCATTCACTATATAATGAGTCCTTATCAGATAGAAGTGTCATCAGTGCTGAGGATGAAAACCGTTATTTAAAAGATTTACGTTATTTAGAAACAATTTATAATGAAAAAGCATGCTTAAATTGATATCAGAAAGGACCATTTGAGCATGAGCATTTTCGGATTATTTCACCCAAACTAACAAGAGCCGTATTTACACGAATACGGCTCTTGTTAGTTATAAACCTCTATATTTTTTACCCTGTCAAAAAGAGTTTGCAGTTTTTCAACTGTCAGGTTGCTACATCTGCTATGTTTTACCGCCAGCTCGTCGGTGTAGTCACTGAGCATATATGCCGTGTACTTTCCGCCCGATACATGGGTTACCGTTGGATGCATCTGATAACTTTCAACGTATGTGCGACCGTCCTTTTTAGTAATGGTGACATCCGCCATGCCGCCCAGTATTTTTTCCGCACCGCTTTGGTTTGAAAGAAAGTTACCCAGAGAATAGAACACCACTGCGCGGTTTCCGTTTTCTGAGATATGCTCCGTCACAGGCTGAATTACATGGGGGTGCCCACCAATTATCACATCTGCACCGTTCTGGCACAGAAACTCTATGTCACGTTTTTGCTCCTGTGTGGGAGTGTGGGTATATTCCGTTCCGAAATGCAAAAATACAACTGTTATATCCCCACATTCCTCCGCTTTTTTCAAAAGCTCCTCGTTTTCTGGGCTTCGGTCAATGATATTTACAAGGTAGGGCTTGTCCTCAGGCAGCCTGTAGCCGTTGAGTCCGTAGGTAAAATTCAGCATGGAAATCTTAAGTCCATCCTTTTCCCACACTGTAACTTCCTCCTGCTCCTCTTCACTTTCATTTATTCCCAGAACGGTAATATCCTCATACCCTTTCCAGAAGTCAATAGTATGCATAAGTGCATTATAGCCCCTGTCATAGGTATGATTTGTCGCATGGGTTACAAGGTTGAAGCCCGCCCTTACAATACTTTCCCCCACCTGCGAGGGTGTACCGAAGGACGGGTAACCGCTGAAAGCTGAAACTGAATCCACAAAGATAGTTTCCTGATTTATTGCAGCTATATCAGCATCGGCAATGTATGGGGAAATATATGTGTACAAGCCGTCAAAGTTGAATCCGTCATCTGTTCTGCAGGAGTTAAAAATCGGAGAATGCATCAAATTATCCCCCACTGCCTTTATATTAACGGAAACTGACTGCATCTCGGGCGGAACTTGCTCAACACTTCCTTTACCCCATGGAAGTACCGCTAATACTAAAAGCAGTATTACAGCAGCTCCCATAACAGAAAAGGTTATGGCGAGCTTTTTATTTCTGCTCATATGCCTTCCTTATCCTCTCCATACTGCGTTCTTTTCCGAGCACCTGCTGTATGCACCAGATATCGGGGGAATTAGTGCGCCCTGTAATGGCTACACGGATAACACCGCTGACATCGCCAACGTGTCCCTTATAGCTTTCGGGGTTTTTCTTATACAGCTTAGGCTGCGGAGCGTAACCAAGCTCCTCACCCAATGCACGAACCTTGGAGAACCATACCTGCTGGTCATCACTGTGGTCGTAGGTTTCCATATACTTTTCAAGTATGGCACATCTGTCCTCTGCTGACACATTTTCGGGGAAGCTATCCTCCTGTTTAAACAGTTCATCGTAGAAAAAGCTGTAAAATTCCTTAGACTGCTTCCAATGGCTGATATCCTTTCTCGGTTTGTCACCGCCGCGGCCTATGGCAATCATGCCAAGAGAAAATTCCTTATCACGCGTAAGGAGATTGTAGTATTCCTCGTCACACTCCTTTGCCCAATCGGTGATATAGTTATATACCGTCTCACTGTCAAGTGTGGCGAGATAATTTTTACTTACATCATTAAGCTTATCAATGTCAAACAGAGAACCGCTGACACCCATTTTCTTTGCAGTGAATTCAAATTCCTTAACATCGCGCTCGGGGTTATCCATTCTCCACTGCTCGTAATTGGAATTGAGAACAGTCATCAAATACTCCCAAACTGCACCGGGGAGATATCCCTCGCTCTTATAGTAATCCAGTGAAAGCTCGGGGTCCTTACGCTTACTGAGCTTACGCTTAACACCGCCGTCTATCTTCATAAGCTGTGCGGTGTGGCAGTATATGGGAGCTTTCCAGCCCATTGCCTCAAAAAGCTGTACATGGATGGGCAGTGTTGCCAGCCACTCTTCTCCGCGGACAACGTGCGTTGTACGCATCAGGTGGTCATCCACTACATGCGCAAAATGATATGTGGGAATACCGTCTGATTTAAGAATAACCACATCCTGCTCATTTTCAGGCATTGTCAGCTCTCCGCGGATAGCATCCTCAATGGTAAAAGTCTTTCCTGTGTTTTCAGGCGCGCGGAAGCGGATAACATACGGCTTACCCTCGTCAATATTCCTTTTCGCTTCCTCAAAGGTTATATTTCTGTGAACTGCCCATTTTCCGTAATAGCCGAAATTCTCTTTAAGCTCGGTCTGTTTTTCACGCATTGCAGAAAGCTCGTCCTCAGTGCAGAAGCAGGGGTATGCCATACCTCTTTCAATAAGCCACTTTGCAAAGGTCTGATAAATTTCTGCACGCTGACGCTGACGGTAGGGGCCGTATTCGCCCTTTTCCCCGTCACTTGTTGCGCCCTCGTCAAACTCAACGCCAAAGTAGCGCAATGTATTTATAACAACATCAACTGCACCCTCAACCTCACGCTTATTGTCGGTGTCCTCTATACGCAGAAAGAACACACCGTCACTAAGGTGCGCCAATCTTTCATCAGTGATTGCACCGAATAAATTTCCCAGATGTATAAATCCCGTGGGACTGGGGCCGAGTCTCGTAACCTTTGCCCCCTCGGGAAGATTCCTTTCGGGGTAGAGATTTTCGTAATACTGGGGTGTCTTGTCAATATCGGGAAGCAGAAGCTCCGCCATTTTTTTGTTATCCATATATATCGTCCTTTCTCAGTCATTAAAATAGCCTGTATATCTTACAGTGGGTGCATCAGGCAGAAGATGTGCGCATATATCAATGAAATAATCATCTGTCATAGATGCGATATAATCTGTCACAATATCATCAGGAGTATTTTCCTCCATATAATCGCTCTGTGTCTGGTAATAGCCTCTTCTGGTATTTACAAAGTCAATGTGATGAGTGTGAAGAAGGCTCTTCTTATCGCCAAACTGCGAAATCAGCTTTTCATAAAGCATCTCAAACATCGGCTTTAAGCATTTGCCGTATTGTTCATTGACACTCTGCGAGAGATAGATATTCTCGTAGTTATCGCCCTTAGCCTTTTTAAGGGCTGTGAAGTACTCCTCATCCATTTTTATATAATCCTTGCCAAAGCTGTTTTCCACGATATTTACTACAAAGTTATTTATCATATGGGCATTGTCGGTGCCTTTATAGACTCCCGCTACTCCTGCGCGCTCAGCATCCTGCCTGTCCTTACCAATGTAGGCAATGATATCGCTGACCCGCACCACACACCCCTCTAAAGTTGAGGGAATGAGCTTTTTTATGTTTTCACGCGAGAGGTAGCACCCCTCTACTTTTTCGTCAAACTCACAAAATCCGCTTATCTTCTGCGGACGGTATTCCTGAAGCTCCAGTTCCCCGTTGTGGCACAAAATTCCGTCGAGGGTGTCCAGACTTATATTCAGGTTAAACATTTTATCAAGTACCCTGACGCTATGCACATTGTGATTGAAATACCTGCCTGTACGGCTGTGGTAAATGCTGTTTAAGAGGCTTTCCCCTGCATGACCAAAGGGAGTGTGTCCCATGTCATGTCCCAGAGCAATCGCCTCAATCAAATCAAGGTCGAGTCCTAAAAGCCGTCCTATATTTCTGGCAATTCTTGAAACAAGCTGCACGTGAAGCGCTCGGCGTGTTATATCGTCATCCTTCAGGAAAGAGAATACCTGAGTTTTATCAGTATATCGGTTATAATAGGGATGATGCAGAATTTTTTCAATATCACGGACGTAGCACGGTCTGTGAATTTTTGCTTTGTCGCGCGTTTCGTCACGGCGGATGACCTTTTTTACACCCAGTCCTAAAC
>SVJI01000065.1 GCA_015069065.1 Oscillospiraceae bacterium
TTGTGCAGAATTGTGTTGTAATATCCGCACCGATACCTGTTTGTGCAGTGTATTTGTCAAGTGCTTCCTTAATCAACGGACCTGTTTTGCCGATAAGAATGATATGCTTTGTTTTAGTTGCGAGGGACTCTCCCAGAATGTCATAGGGAATACCCTTATCCTTTCCGCCTGTAATAAGTATAACCTTGTCAAAAACATTAAGTGTGTTTATTGTCCTGTTCGGGCTTGAATCTATGGAGCTGTTGTAGTAACGTACTCCGTTAAATTCGCGTACAAACTCTATTCTATGCTCAACTCCGCCGAAGGTTTGTGCAACCATTTTCACCGCTTCCGCAGTGTAAAGGGGATATGTGGCACAGATTGCGGTCATGTAATTTTGTACGTTATGCTCGCCTGGAATTTTAATATCGCAAACATCGAGAATTTTTTCTCCGAATGCAAAGATGGCGCCGTTGTCAGAAAATACATCGCAGGTGTTATCATATCCAAATACGCGGACACTTCCGTTTGCATCGTCTTTGGATTCATATGATTTATCATTGGTTTTATTTACCACGAGTACATTTTGCTTGTTTCCGTGGCTATAGATGTTACGCTTGGCGTCAATATATTCCTCATACGATTTATGCATGTCAAGATGATTGGGGGTAATGTTTGTAATAACTGAAACATCAGCACTTTTCTTCATGGTGTGCAGCTGAAAGCTTGAAAGCTCAACCACAACGATGTCATCGGGCGCTATGCTGTCCGTTGTACACAGAAGAGGTGTTCCTATATTTCCACCCAAATGGCATTTATATCCGCTTTCGCTAAGTATTTTATATATAAGTGTAGTAGTTGTAGTTTTTCCGTCACTACCTGTTACGGCAATTATTTTTGAGGGACAAACCTCAAAAAACACTTCCATTTCGCTTGTTATAATACTTCCGTTTTTGCGTGCTTTTTCAAGGGCAATGTGGTCAAACCTCATTCCAGGAGTTTTAAAGATGATTTCACCTTTAAGGTTATCGAGGTAATTTTCCCCGCAGCAGAGCTTTACTCCCAGAGATTGAAGCTCAGACAAGGTTTCACCCAGTTCGTGTGGCTGCTTTTTGTCGCAGGCAGTTACAGATGCTCCATTCTGGCACAGAAACCTGATTAACGGAAGATTGCTGATTCCTATGCCTACGACGGATATTTCTTTATTCCTTACATATTCTTTGAAAGCATTAAACTTTGAATTATTCAACTCAATCCCTCTTATCTGATAAAGTTTGTTCTTACTTTTTCCTCGGCATCAGGAATGTTTATTCCCGCTTTTTTTCCTGCGTCAATGCATTTAAGAATCCATGCCATATTTTTACCAATAGTACGCATAGCCTGCATACCCTCAAGGTCCTGTTTAATTTCGTCAGGTGTGTTTCCGTGCAGCATCGTCCAATACTGTGCGTTTACAATGGGCATTTCCTTGATTTCAGGATACTTGAGTAATTGGTCAAGTGTTGAGGATGAGCCTCCGCGTCTGCAGCAGGCTACTGCCGCGCATGGTTTTAATCTGAGTAAATCACCGGCAGAGTAGAAAAGCCTGTCGAGGAACGCTGTCATCATTCCTGATGCTGCAGCATAGTGAACAGGCGTGCCCAGAACAATGCCGTCTGCATCCTCAAGCAGCTTTGCAGCTTCGTTTACACAATCATCTGTGATACATTTTCCGTTTTTTACGCAGTATTTGCAGCCCATACAACCCTTTGTTGCTTCTCCTGCATGAAATATCAGTGTATCAATTCCCGCGTTATTGAGTTCTTTTTCTACTTCGGCAAGTGCCGTATATGTACAGCCGTTTTTCTTGGGACTACCGTTAAAGAGTATAACTTTCATTATCTTTACTTCCTTTCAAAAAATTATGGTTTACAGTTTCCGCAGGGAGAATAGCCGCTGTTGACCGCCTCCTGTCGGGTGGTAAATATTACTGTGTTTTTTTCTGCAGGTAAATTGGCACAGGATTCACTGTGAAAAGTCTTTGACTTTTTATTGCCTAAAAACGTAAGGCTTACAGGTTGTGCATTTTCTGCCTTTTCAACTGCTTCTCCTGAAGCATCATATATGCTTTTTCCATCTGTTCTTAATAAAATATTTCCTGACTTGTCATTGCGCAGTATTTTGGATTGAATGTTATCAAGTCTTGAAATTGCTTCCTTATGCGGGTGTCCGTAGGAGTTCCCCTCTCCGCATTGTATAATTGCAACATCAGGATACACTGCATTTAAAAATTCGGCAGATGATGCGTAGCGACTGCCGTGATGTCCTACTTTAAGGATATCTGCCCTTAGGTTTATTCCTCTGTCTATAAGAGATGCTTCTACAACTCTTTCAGCATCGCCCATAAAAAGGGCGCTCACGTCCTTATAAGTCACTCTTGTAACAAGAGAGTTATCGTTTGCATTGCCAAAATCTTCGGACGGGGAGAGGAATTCCACTTCAAAGTTTCCTACGTTATATATTTTTCCGATATCGGGCTTATATGGAGTAATATTCTCATCAAGTAAGGTGTCTACCAATCTTTCAAAGAAATATGATGTCGAAGTCTCACCGTTAAGATATACTTTGCCCACATCAACACTTGACAAAACTGCACTGGCCCCGCCAAGGTGGTCCTCATGAGGGTGTGTGCCGATAAAGCAGTCAAGATAGTCTATGCCCATATTTTCAAGATATTCACAAATTATACTGCCGCTTTGGGTTGTTCCTGCATCAATCATTATACAGGCGGAACTATCCTTGATAAGAATACAGTCCCCCTGACCGACATCAATGAAGTGGAAGAGGGCTGTATTTTCAGATTCCTCAATCTCTGTGTCGGTTAAAGCAGGTACTTTAGCTACCGGCATACAGGAGGAAAATATGAAAATGATTAAGATTAAAATTAAGGGAAGCTTTCTTTTTCTCACATTAAACACCTGCTAAAAAAATAGTGATATATAAATCCCATACTGTAAAAAAAGCCTGACAGTAGTCAGGCTTTAGTAGTTATTCTGCAAAATTTGTTGCAACAAGGCTTGCTAAGCCGTTGACTGCTGCCTCTTCATCTGCACCGTCTGCAAACAATACAACAGATGTTCCGCGTGTAATGCCCAGAGACAAAACACCAAGCAAGCTTTTTGCGTTCACCTTACGTTCATCCTTGGAAATCCATATTGATGAAGAAAACTCATTAGCTTTTTGTATAAAAAATGTAGCGGGACGTGCGTGCAATCCAACCTGATTCTGCACAACAATCTCTTTTGAAACCATAACTAGAAAGCTCCTTACTAAAAATTCACTTACAATTATACCGCTTTTTAGGAAAATAGTCAATAAATTTTTGCAAAATTATTTTTTGTTAAAGTAGGCGTCAGGCACCATTCCGACAATTAAAGTCTGGGCAATCGGCATTTCTGATTTTACGTTGATTGTGCTGTGTGCCATGGGCAGTAAAATTTCGACATCTACTGATATTAAGAGTGTAATTGTGTGAAGTGTCTGGTTAATTCCCGCCTCATCAAACGTATGTGTAATATCGGCATGTGTAACTGATACAGGCTGAAAGCGAATAGGTATTTTGGGACCTATTCCCGCGAAAAGGTCCGCCCCCAGAAGCCCCGACAGATAGACCCCTTTTTCAATGCGGTCAGCATCATCAATAATTTCCCCGATTTTTATATCCAAATCGTTGGCAAAATTATTTATCAGTACCGAATTTGCACTTACAGAGGTCACTCTGCCTGCAGAATCGCGGTTAATAATTGCAATTTTGTCGTAGCTTAGAAATTCTTCAAGCATAAGCCTTTGGATTTCTCTGTCAATTACCATTGAAACCTCGTTTTCGGCAAAGCTCTGCGAAACAGATATAATCCTTGGCCTGAGAAATTTTGTAAACAAAGTTAAACTGATAATTACCGTCAGCCCTGCAGTAATTAACACCATACCGAAAGCTTTTTTAAAAGAGCGTCTTTTAGTGCTTTTCACTGCTACCACTCCTATGAAATATTTACAGTTTTCCTATTTATAATATGCTGAATAATAGGTTTTAGTTCTGTAAATTTTAAAGAGGCAGTTTTATTTAAGGTCACCTGTGGCAGGATTGTCTATCAGAGTGCCATCCTCATGAAATCTCGAACCGTGGCAGGGACAATCCCATGAGTGTTCATATTTATTCCATTTGAGCGCGCAACCAAGGTGCGGACAACGTTTTTTTGTAGGTGCCAGCAGATTTGCAGTCGCTTCAAATGCGTTTATAAAAAGCTGCGGTGTGAGGATGCTTCTTTGTGGGGAGAAAACGTCGCTGTATTCATTTTTCTTTTCTGCCACAAGGTCTTTTAATATAATTGCAGAAACCATGGACGATGTCATACCCCACTTGTTAAAACCTGTTGCGACAAACATATTGGGGGTGTTTTTTGAATACTGCCCGATGTAGGGGACTGAATCTACACTTATACAGTCCTGAGTTGCCCATTGAAAATCACACTGGGCATCGGGATAGTATTTGTCTGCAAATTTATCGATTTCTTTCCATGAACAGCCATCCTTTCCTGTACGGTGACCGCCTCCGCCAATAAGGAGAAAATCGTTAAAATTCCTGAAGGACATTCCGCTTTTGTCCTCGTCCACATACATACCGTCAAATTGTGCAGCGTTTCGGTACGCAGATACATATGAACGGTGCTGATAAAGCTTTAAAAAATAGCTGCCGTGTTTATTTATAAACGGAAAATGTGTAGTTAGGATGATTTTGTCAGCATGTATCTTTCCGTGATTTGTAATTGCCTCAGTGGGCGTCAGTTCCCTGACGAGCGTGTGTTCAAATATGTTAAGCCCACTAGCAATTTCAGCTATAAACTTAAGAGGGTGGAACTGTGCCTGATCTTTAAACCTTACAGCTCCGCGCACAGAAAACGGCAGCTCTGTCTTTTCCTCGAAACTGGCGTCAAAGCCAATAGAATTAAGACAGCGGACTTCTTCCTCCAATTTAGAGCGGTCAGTAAGAGAATATGTGAATGCATCCTTTGTTTCAAAATTACAGTCGATTTCCTGACATAGCTTCTGATATTCTGCCAGAGCCTGTTGATTTATGTCAAGATACTTTTGCGCACCCTCTTTTCCGTGGGAATGAAACAACTTCTGATAAATAAGTCCGTGCTGAGACGTGATTTTAGCTGTAGTGTTTTTTGTTATACCTGATGCGATGGTGTTGCCCTCGACCAGAATGTAGGGGATAGATGCCTTTTCTAACTGATAAGCGCACAGAATACCGCATATTCCTCCGCCAATGATGAGAACATCGGTTTTTATATCCTTTTTAAGCGCTTCAAATTCGGGTAATGATGCAGAATTTTGCCATAAAGATTCTTTCATAAAATTACCTCCATACACTTTTTTGATAGTATGTGCAGTTTAGAAGGTAATAAAACAGTCGAAATGCTTTTATGAGCATTTCGACTGTTTTATTATTTTTTTATTGAAATCTTTTCCAATCTTATTGTATTGGTTTCTCCTGAACGTCCGCTAGTAGTGCCGCCTACGATTATAATGTTATCGCCATCCTCAAGCTGCAGAATTTTCTGCGTCTTTCTTGAAGCGTTGTAGAACATAACCTCAGATGAGGGGTACTCTTCATACATTACAGGAATGACTCCCCATGAAAGAGCGAGCTTACGCCATGCTTTTTTATTTGTCGTCAGCCCGATGATATCAACTACAGGACGAAATCTTGAAACGAGTCTTGCTGTTTTGCCGGAAAGTGAGCATACTGCAATCGCGCGTGCATCGACATCAATAGCCATACTGCACGCTGCATGAGATATGGCGTCCATGTTGTTTTCAATTTTAAAATCGTCTCTATGAAAACGTTTGTTATAATGAATGTTATTTTCAGTTTCCTCGCATATATCACTCATTATCTTAACTGTCTGGACAGGGAATTTACCTGCTGCAGTTTCGCCTGAAAGCATTACGGCACTTGTACCGTCATATACGGCATTTGCCACGTCTGATATTTCCGCGCGGGTGGGGCGAGGGTTATATATCATGGTTTCAAGCATTTCTGTCGCAGTTATGATACGTTTTCCCAGCATTCGGCAGGTGGTGATAAGCTTCTTTTGTACTGCGGGAAGCTCCTTAAACGGTATTTCAACACCTAAATCTCCGCGTGCAATCATTACACCCTCGCAATGCTTGCATATGTCATAGATGTTGTCAACGCCGAAACGGTTTTCAATTTTTGCTACGATTCCAATTTCGCTTCCGCGGTTTTCGTCGATAAAGCTTTTAATATCAATGATATCCTGTTCGCATGAAACAAAGGAAGCTGCAATATAATCTATGTCGTTTTCTATTCCAAAGAGGATGTCACTCTTATCCTGCTCGCTTAAAAATGTTTGCTTTAACACTTTGTTAGGAAAGCTCATGCTTTTCTGGTTTGAAAGCTCACCGCCCGAAACAACGGTACAGAGTGCTTCCGTATTTGAAAGCTCCTTTACCTTAAATGACACAAGTCCGTTATTTACGAGTATTGTATCACCGATTTCTAAGTCATCGATAAGTCCTTTGTAATTAACGCTGACTTTTTTACTGTTACCGATGATTTCTTCTGTTGTAAATGTAAATTCATCACCGTCTGAAAGTGTAACCTTGCCGTTTTCAAATGTTTTAATTCTATACTCAGGACCTCTTGTATCGAGCATAATGGCAATGGGGAGGCTGAGTTTTTCACGAACCTTTTTTACGAGGTCGATCATTTCTTTATGTTGTTTATGTGTCCCGTGTGAGAAATTGAGTCTTGCAACATTCATACCTGCAAGGCACATATTTGTAAGAGTTTCCTCGTTACTGCATGCGGGTCCGACGGTGCATATAATTTTTGTTTTGCGCATAAAAATTTCCTTTCTTAAATCAATAATAAAGCACATGGATACTCCCCTGCAAAGGTGCAGGGGAGTGGTTTCTACAGGGCGTTATCGGTCAAACCATAACCTTTAGCGATTCTGTTTGAATAGTAATCCTCGTCCTTGCTTTCGTCAACTAAGACATCATCATCTGTTTCAAGCTCCTCATAGAGCTTATCCTCGGCTATATCAGCCATTTCCGCATATTCGCGGTCTATCATTCTGGAAATAAGTTTTTCTGCGCCGTTTCTTTTCATAAAACAACCTCCTAAATCCAAAATTTGCTATGTCTCTTTAAATCAATCTAGAATTATTGCCTCAGAATCTTCGTTCTTTTCAACTACCTGCGGAGAAGTTGTGCTGGGCTTAACTGGTTCGGGTTTGGATACAGGCTCACTCTTTTGTGTCGTATCCTCTTTCTTTGCAGGAGTCTGGGGTTTTGGTGTATCGGTGCCGTTTTGCGCAGGTTTAGAAGAAACTGAATTCTGCGGCTTTTGTACAGAGGGTGATTTTTGGGCAGGCTCAGGCTTTGACTGGGGTTTATCATCCTCTTTATCCTCAGACTGTTCTTTCATAGTTTCTTCCTTTTTGTCTGCATCATCCTTCTGGCTTTCTTTTGTTACGGCATCTTCTTCATCCTCATCAGACTCTTTGGTAAAGGTTTTATCAACTGCGTCGTCATTTTGCTCGCTTTTGTCGAGTGGCTGAGAGCTTGTTTCAGTTACCTCGGGAGTCTGGGGAGTTGCGGTGAAGAATATGTATGAACCGAGGAAGAATATTACGAATACCAGAATGAATGCCAGCACTGTTATAATTGCGCTGAGTCCGTAGTTCTTTTTCTTCCTCTTTTTATTTTTTGAATGCTTCGATGAAGAAGTATGTGCTTTCCTTACAAAGCGGTCATCGACAAGCTGCTCTACCGTTTCATCGTCAAGCCGTAC
>SVJI01000066.1 GCA_015069065.1 Oscillospiraceae bacterium
TTGACAAACCTACAAACTTTTTTCAATTATTTCAAAAATTCACTTGACAATTATATGACGATTGATTATAATAGTTGAGTAACGTATCTGGGTGTAGCGCAGTTTGGTAGCGTGCTTGAATGGGGTTCAAGAGGCCGGGAGTTCAAGTCTCCCCACTCAGACCATGAAAAAGGACTTGTCAATCGACAAGTCCTTTTTCGTCAATAGAATATATTAAGAGTAAAAGAGAAGTGACCCTTGATTGTATTTCTTTACATACAACCAAGGGTCACTTCTGTTCACTCTTGATATCTATCATCTTTTGTTATCCTCTCTTTCTTCGTCTGCCTTTTGCCACATCACTACAATTTGTAAAACACATCACACTAATTATTTCTCTAAGGAGAATCCGCATTGTTTAAAATGTATCTGTTTGCTGCAAAAGACGAAATGGTAACTTTTACATGAAGGCTTTTTCTAATTTCAACTGACTTAAATGTACATTCTTCTATATTACTGAATCTATATCAAACGTAACACCGTCGTGTATTTTTTATTCCCAACAATTACCTGTCAGTTAAAAACACCGTATCTTTTTTGTTCCTTCCTTATTTTTTCATTTTCTGCCTTCATATTAAAGTTTTAAATCTTACTTTTCCATCGGAGTGTACCTCTCTTTCTTTAATTTGAGTATAGCAGGTTATTTTTGCTTTTTCAATTGACAAATTACGAAAACTCTAAAGCCTTATTTTGTTCAAATGGGAGAAAATTACACAAAGCCTTAAATTTGTATTTACAACGGATAAATGGCTGTAGTATAATAAAATTATGGGCGTGTAAAAAACAATACTTAAATAGCTAAGGAGCCGTGCAACCTTGATGGTTAAGCGGCTCCTTTCCTAGTGTAATCCTACGGGGTACAGGCATCGTGCGTCTTGACGGTCATACATCTACGTACAGCACTAGTTTGAAAAGCTACTATCTAAGGGTTCGTAGCCCTTTTATTTTATTGCACAAAAAAACAGACATCCACTAAAGTGAATGTCTGTTTATATGGCGTGCTTGGAGGGATACAGATGCTGCGCATCTTGCCTGCTTGTCCACCCAAATGCTATGCATTTCGGTGCCGGACTGCGCAACAGCTTCGCTAAAAACGATTATCAATCGTTTTCTTTACGCTTGCTGCCCTCTCAGGGTTCGAATCCCTTCTATATTTCAGCAAAAAGAAACAGACATCCACTAAAGTGAATGCCTGTTCTTTTTGGCGTGCTTGGAGGGATTCGAACCCCCGACCCTTTGGTTCGTAGCCAAATACTCTATCCAACTGAGCTACAAGCACATACGTTCAAACGCATTGTCTATGATAACATATATTTTCTGGAAAATCAAGACTTATTTTTTAAAAAAATAAAAAAATCGCAGTATATCTTAAAAGTTATTGCGCAACCCCTTGTAAGAGTAATTTTTATGCGGTTTCTCTTGACTTATTTGAATTATATGGTAAAATATAGCATATAAAATAAGGCTAGTATAAATAGAATCACCCTCGTAGGTGATTCTGTTTTGTAATCAAGGAGGTTTCCTATATGGCAGATGAAAAACGAAGCAGTTTTACAGGAAAAATCGGATTTGTGCTTGCAGCAGCAGGTTCAGCAGTAGGATTGGGTAATATATGGAGGTTTCCGTATCTTGCAGCCAAGTATGGCGGAGGCATTTTCCTGCTTACATATCTGGTACTGGCTATGACTTTCGGCTTTGCGCTTATGACTGCAGAAATCGCATTGGGAAGAAAGACCGGACTTAGCGTAGTCGGTGCGTTTAATAAACTTAATAAGAGATTTTCTTTCCTTGGATATCTGGCAGCACTTGTGCCGGCAATTATCCTTCCATATTATTCTGTAATCGGCGGATGGGTAACCAAATACCTTGTAGCATTCTGCATGGGTAACGGCATCAGTGCGGCAAATGATGCGTATTTCGGAGGATTTATTTCCTCGCAGGCGGAGCCTATAGGATGGTTTTTTATATACATAGGTATGACAGCGCTTATCGTGCTTTGCGGTGTTGAAAAGGGGATAGAAAAGGTAAGTAAGATAATGATGCCTGTTTTGGTGCTTCTTTCAATCGTTATTGCAGGATATGGCTTGACAATCCCCGGCGCACTAGATGGCGTTGTTTACTACGTAAAACCTGATTTTTCGAAATTTTCCGCGACAACAGTGCTTGCTGCAATGGGACAGCTGTTTTATTCTATGTCACTGGCAATGGGTATTATGATAACATATGGCTCGTACATGAAAAAGGATGTTAACCTTGAAGGCTCTGTTGCGCAGATTGAGGTTTTTGATACCGGTATAGCTTTTCTGGCGGGACTGATGATTATACCTGCCACATACGCCTTTTCAGGTGGTGCGCCTGAAGCCTTGGGTAAAGGCCCCAGCTTGATGTTTGCTACACTTCCCAAGGTTTTTGAAACCATGGCAGGCGGGCAGATAATAGGTACATTGTTCTTCCTTTTGGTATTATTTGCGGCATTGACATCATCAATTTCGCTGATGGAAACAGTTGTTTCCATCGTGTGTGATAAGCTTAAACTCGACAGAAAGTTTGCGTGTGCAGCTGTATTTATATTTTCTGTGATTATGGGAATTTTCTCATGTCTTGGCTACAGCACATGGTCCGCATTTACAATTATAGGTATGCAGATTCTTGATTTCTTTGATTTTATTACAAACAGTGTAATGATGCCTATTGTGGCATTTTTGACCTGTATATTTGTAGGTTATGTGATAAAGCCTCAGTCAATTATTGAGGAAGTAGAGCTTACAGGCAGATTCAAAAAGAAAGCCATCTTCACAGTTGTTATCAAATATTTTGCTCCTATATGCATTGTTGCAATTCTTGTTTCATCCATACTGGATGCGTTTGGTGCAGTTAAAATCTGATGTGGAGAAGTGTTTCGGAGGTGGCTCTTTATAGCCATCTCCGCTTTGTTTAAAAAAAGTTCATAAAATAAATAATATTTGTATGTATTTATGTTTTATTATATAATAGAAACGCAGAGGAGGTATTTTTTATGAATAATGAATTTGATAACAATAATGATATATTAGAAACTGAGGCTACCCCTGTTGAAGAAAGCGCAGAAACTGTCGATGCACAGGATAGCTTTGAAGAGGAAATAGTAACGCCCGAGGAAAAGGAGTTTGAACAAAAGCATTCTTGTTCAGGCTTTAATGTTACCCATAATGTTACTAAAAAAAGCAAGAGGATGTGGCCCAGAGTTGTGGCACTGTCTCTCGTTGCAGGGATAGTATTTGGTGCATCGTTTGGGTGGATGAATAGTCTTACAACAAAATATGCTATGTCTAAAATAAATATAAAATCCACAGAGGTATCACTTAATAAAGGAAATGCCACCGCATCGGGAATAAGCAATGTATCGGCTATCGCACAGGAATGTATGCCGGCAATAGTTGCAATTACCAACCGCAGCGTATCGGATGTAATGACCTTCTTCGGAAAATATTCACAGGAAAGTACGTCGAGCGGCAGCGGTATAATAATAGGTAAGAATGATACAGAGCTTCTCATAGTTACAAACTATCATGTTATCGCAAATTCAAAGCAGCTCAGTGTTGTGTTCAGCCCTGTGGAAAGCAAGCTTGAGCAGCAGGCAGAGAGCGATGCCAAAAAAGGAAGCTCTTCCGGTTCCGTGCTTGATGATGAATCTATACCGACAGCTACGGTCAAGGGATATAATTCTGACAAGGATTTGGCAGTGATTGCAGTACAGCTTGGCGATATACCGGCGGATGTCCTGTCACAGATAAAGATAGCTACAATCGGTGATTCGTCTACTCTTAAGGCGGGGGATCAGGTTGTTGCAATCGGTAACGCGCTCGGTTACGGACAGTCAGTTACAACAGGTATAATCAGTGCCGTGAACAGAAAAATCACCATGGAAAGTGCCGACGGCAGCTCCACTGTTACAAATTCGTTTATACAGACAGATGCAGCCATAAATTCAGGAAACAGCGGCGGTGCGCTCCTTGACATGGCAGGCAATGTAATCGGTATAAATTCTGTAAAAATAGCCACAACAGGAGTTGAGGGTATGGGCTATGCTATTCCCATTTCCGATGTTGGCAATATAATTGACGAGCTTATGGTACGCGAAACGCGTGATATCGTTGACGAGGATAAGCAGGGCTTTTTGGGAATTACAGGTGCAGATGTGACCTCTGCTAATTCACAGATGTTCGGTATGCCTGTGGGTGTGTTCGTAAATTCCGTTATAGAGGGACTTGCCGCAGAAAAGGCAGGTATTAAAAAAGGATATATTATAACCAAGTTTGACGGATATACGGTAACGACTATTTCTCAGCTTCAGGAAAGACTGCAATTCTATAAAACTGGGGAGAAAGTAAAGGTTACTGTGCATATCCCTGATGGAAATGAGTACAAAGAAAAGGAAATAGAGGTAGTTCTCAGCAACAAGGCGGAGAATATACAGGAGTAATAGTATATCTTCCTGTTTTTTGCTGGTAAAAGTAAAAAAGCTTCACTATTATCGGCTTAATAACTAAAAAAATCAGAAATCTGTTGACATATGACAAGTCGTGGTGCTAATATGTTATTAAGAAATGATGGAGGAATGGAAACATGAGCTTGGTAGTATTTGCAGCTGCATATTTTTACTTTTACTTTTATATCATGCAAAGTAAAAGTGATTTGTGCTGCAAATAATGAGATTGTGTTTTGAACTTACAGCTCTGCAGTGGAAATCACTGCAGAGCTTATTTTATTTGTACGGGAGTGTAGAAAGATGATAGTAGTTGTAAATAATAACGCTGCAAAAGAGCAGTTCGATAACCTTGTAAAATGGATAGAAAGTCAGAACGTGCGGGTTCATATTTCCGCCGGTGAGTTCCAGACGGTACTGGGGCTTATAGGTGATACCAGCCGTATTGACACAGAGCTTCTGGTAGGGCTTGATATAGTATCTCAGGTTACACGCGTAACCGAGCCATTCAAAAATGCCAACAGGAAATTCCATCCTGAAAACACATGCATTGATTGCGGCGGCACAAAAATCGGTGACGGTCATTTCGGTATAATTGCAGGTCCCTGCTCAATTGAAAGTGAGGAGCAGATTATAGAAATTGCAAAATCAGTTAAGGCTGCAGGCGCAAATTTCCTCCGCGGCGGAGCGTTCAAGCCGAGAACCTCCCCCTATGATTTTCAGGGAATGAGGGCGGACGGACTTAAGCTTCTTATAGAGGCGAAGAAAGAAACAGGGCTTCCCATAGTAACGGAAATTATGAGTGCGGAACATCTGCCGTTGTTTGAGGATGTTGACATCATACAGGTAGGCGCAAGGAATATGCAGAACTTTGAGATGCTCAAAGAGCTTGGCAAAACGAAAAAGCCTATTCTTATAAAGAGAGGTCTTGCAAATACACTTAAGGAGCTTCTTATGAGTGCTGAATATATTATGAGCGAGGGTAATGAGAATGTAATTCTTTGCGAGAGGGGTATCAGAACCTACGAAACAGCTACCAGAAACACTCTTGATATTTCAGCAGTACCGATGCTTCATGAATTAAGCCATTTGCCTGTGGTTGTTGACCCAAGCCACGCCTGCGGTATAGCAAGGCTTGTTAAACCGCTTGCACTTTCTGCTGCTGCGGCGCAGGCGGATGGACTTATGATAGAGGTTCATAACAATCCTCAGCGTGCATTGTGTGATGGTGCACAGTCCCTTACACCCGAGCAGTTTGCTGATACAGCCGCTGCGGTTCGGAGAGTAATTCAGGCTATAAAGGGCGAGTAAAAGACGAAGGGAATGGCAGGAAATGAAGATAGCGGTAGTCGGTCTGGGACTTATAGGCGGCTCGCTGGCAAAGGCGTTTTACGGACTTGATAATACAGAGGTTTTAGGTCTGGACCGTGATGAAGTTACCATGGCGCGCTCAAAGCTTGTTGGAGCTATACATGGGGAATTAACCGAGGAAAACATATCCGAATGTGATTATATATTTATAGCGTTGTATCCAAAGGCAGCAGAGGAATTTCTCCTGAAATATGCACCACATATTTCAAAGAAAACTATAGTTATAGATTGTGCGGGAACAAAACGGAGCGTATGCACTGCAGGATTTCAGATTGCTGAAAAATACGGATTCTGCTTTATGGGCGGTCATCCTATGGCGGGTACTCAATTTTCAGGCTTTAAGTATTCCAGAGCATCTATGTTTGACAAGGCGGCGATGATACTTGTTCCCGATAAGAATGAGAGGATAGAAACCCTGCAGACTGTTAAGGAGCTTCTTGTGAAAATTGGGTTTAAAAGCGTCACCGTGTCAAATGCGCAGGAGCATGACAGAATTATTGCCTATACCTCCCAGCTTGCGCATGTGGTATCAAACGCATATGTTAAAAGCCCCAATGCCAAGGTACATAACGGCTTTTCGGCAGGAAGCTACCGCGACCTTACAAGGGTGGCAAAGCTTAATCCCCGAATGTGGACAGAGCTTTTTATGGATAACAGAGATAATTTGTCTCAGGAAATTGACGGCATTATAGCCGAGCTGCAGAAATACAGCGATGCTATAAAGCAGGGCGATGAAAAAAGACTTGAGGAGCTTTTGGAAGAAGGCTCAAAAATAAAGGAAAGTATTGGTTAAAATGAGAAAGATAACGGTAAATGCTTCAAAAAAATATGATGTTGTTATAAAACAGGGCGCATTGGAACTTGTTGGGGAATATGCCAATAGTGTTGGGCTTTGCGGCAAGGCTTGTATAATCAGTGACTCCAATGTAGCTCCGATATATATGGACAAGGTACAAAGCTCACTCGAAGAAAAGGGATTTGAAGTTTGCAGATATATTTTTCCTGCGGGGGAGGAGTCCAAAACGGCGGATACGTTTGTGGATATACTCAATTTCCTTGCACAGAAGCATTTTACAAGAAAGGACACTGTTTTTGCATTGGGCGGCGGTGTTACAGGTGACCTTGCAGGGTTTTCCGCTGCATCTTATATGCGCGGAATACATTTTGTGCAGATACCCACGTCGCTTTTAGCAGCAGTTGATTCCTCCGTGGGAGGAAAGACAGGCATAGACCTTAAAAACGGAAAGAATCTGGCAGGGGCGTTTTATCAGCCCGAAATCGTGGTATTTGACCCTGAGGTGCTTACAACTCTTCCTGACGAGTATTTTGCTGACGGTATGGCAGAAATTATTAAATATGCCATGATTCGTTCAAAGGGAATAGATAAGCTTTTACTTGGCAATATCGAAGAAAACCTGATGGAGATAATTGCCAGATGTATAGAGATAAAGCGTGATATTGTATCAGAGGATGAGTTTGAGGGCGGCGTGCGGCGTATTCTCAACTTCGGGCATACGGCAGGTCATGCCATTGAGGCAGCGGCAAACTTTTCAATTTCGCACGGACGTGCAGTTGCAGTAGGAATGTATATCGTTACCAACGCATGGGAGAAAAGGGGTTTATGCCAAAAGGGTACTTGTGATAAGCTCGTTGAAATGCTTTGCAAATTCGGACTTGATAAGGAGTGCGGCTATACAGCGGAAAAGCTT
>SVJI01000067.1 GCA_015069065.1 Oscillospiraceae bacterium
GTTAAGCATATCGTACAATTAAAACCGATGTTAACTTCAATCTGCTCAAAGCTTACGTTAGTATTGTTCGACAAAGCATGGGTTTATATTCAGCCAATTTTTTGCAAATAGACAGGTAATTTTTTGCTTTAAGATGCCTATATATAGGGAATAAATTGAAAAAATGAAAAAATTTGTAAAAAAGGTATTGACATCGAACAAATGTTCTGCTATATTATAAACAGAAAGCGAACAAATGTTTGGAGGTTTTACATATGGTAACAAGCAGTAAGCTCAGAAGATTGCAGAGAGCGAGAAAGCTCAGACGTCAGCGCAGCGCGTTTTTAATGGTTGTTATGGTACTCGTTGTTATGATGGCACATTCTGCTTTTTCAAAGCCTGAAAATATAAAGGATGAATATGACGTTGTATCTGTCACCGTTCAGAGCGGAGACACCTTGTGGTCAATTGCGGCAGAGTATAAGCCTGACAATAAGGATATGCGTGAATTTGTGTATGAGATAGCCGCAAACAACGGTATTAAGGATTGTGATATCATTTGCGGACAGACGATTTTTGTCCCTGTCAGGGAAATCTGATTCAGAACTATTTTGAGAAAGGTAATTATTTTCATTTCTTTGAAAATGAATTGATTACCTTTTTTGTTGCAATTTATCCTCTTTTTTGCTATAATGTATATATTATTTGAAGAAGTAGGATAAATATAATATGATTACACATAAAGAAATAATAAACGGGCTGAAAAATTTTGAATTTCAAAAGGGGAATCCTGTTATTGTTCATACATCGTTAAAGGCAATAGGGGAGATTGAGGGCGGCGCAGAAACACTTCTTTCAGCACTGATAGAGTTCTTTACTGAAAACGACGGACTTTTGTGCGTGCCTACACATACATGGGAAAGCATGGTGCTGGATTTAAATACCCCTCAAAGCTGCATCGGAGTTCTCCCGACTGTTGCGGCGGCACATCCGCGCGGAGTACGCAGTATGCACCCTACACATTCTGTGACCGTGTTTGGCAGTAAGTGCCGTGCAGAAGAATTTGTCCGCGGAGAGAATGCCATCGATACACCTACAAGTCCCGATGGGTGCTATGGAAAACTCTATAAAGAGGATGGGTATGTTCTCCTTATAGGCGTTGGACAGACGAAAAATACATATCTGCATTGCGTGGAGGAAATGCTCGGTGTGCCAAACCGCCTGACAGATGATATGGTAAGTGCTCAGATAATTCATAAGAATGGGCAGAGCGAGACAAGGAAGCTTCATTGGTTTGATGAAATAATCCCCGATGTTTCGGTGAATTTCGGTAAATTTGAAGCGGCGTTTCGGTATCACGGCTGTATTCAGGATGGATTTATCGGTAATGCCGCCGCCCAATTTTGCAGTGCAGTTAAAATGAAAAATGTCATGGAGTTAATCTATAAAAATGCAGGTGGCAGGGAGCTTCTCGCAGATAGTCTGCCCCTTGACGAATCGCTGTACAAATTCTGATATTAGTTGGAGGATGAAGATAATGAACGAAAAATGTATTTTGGATGAAAACAAAATCTGCGATGACTGCGGCGAGTGTGACAAGTGCGACCTTGACAGTGCAAAAATCTGCGACAACTGCGGAAAATGTATAGGGATGGATGCCGACAGCCGTGCAATAGAAATTGAGGACGTTATTTTGAAAAAATAGCATTTGACAAGCAGAGCAATATTTTATGTTTTCTGCTTGTTTTTTGTTGCACAGACAGGCATTTTGTGTTATAATAATTTCATCTTTTTGATGAAATTAATGAATAGTGAAAAATGAATAATGAAGAATTAAGGAACAAATGCTACGCATTTGAATTTAGAAAGAAAATCGCTTTGCGATTTTCAACCACAATTATTCATCATTCATTATTAATTATTCATTTAAAATCAGGGGACATCTGAAATGTACACTGATTTTATAATATACGGTAATGAAAAAAAGGAGATTTATTATGGATTTTGTCAATATTTTAGGTGTTCATGTAAATAAATATACTATGGATGATGCCGTAGCAAAGGCATCTGAATTGATGGAAAGCGATTCGTTGAGTATGATATTTACCCCGAATTCAGAAATACTGCTTTACGCTTCGGAAAATCCGCAGTTTACCGATGTCCTCAACAGTGCAGATATGATAGTGGCTGACGGTATTGGTGTTGTGTACGGTGCAAAAATTCTCGGCAATCCGCTTAAGGAGAGAGTTGCCGGATACGATTTGGTATGTAATCTCTTTCCTGTGATGGCACAAAAAGGAAAGTCCGTATATCTCTTAGGGGCAAAGCCCGGTGTTGCAGAGCTTGCGGCAGAAAACCTTGTTAAAAAATACCCCGGACTTGTAATTGCAGGTACTCATGACGGATACTTTAAAAATGATGACGAGGTTATAGCGGACATAAATGCGGCTGCGCCTGATTTCCTCATGGTGTGTCTGGGCTTTCCAAAGCAGGAAAACTGGATATATAACAACAGGCAGGCTCTTAATGCAAAGCTTGCTATCGGTGCAGGCGGCTGCCTTGACGTTTTTGCAGGTACGGTTAAGCGTGCGCCTGAGTTTTACTGCAATCACGGAATAGAGTGGCTTTACAGACTTATTAAGCAGCCGTCAAGGTTTGTGCGGATGCTTGCCCTGCCCAAGTTTGGGTTAAAGGTTCTTTTTAAGGGCAGACAATATAAATAATTATTGAGGGTGTTTCAATGCTTGAATTTAAGTGCGTCAGCGCAGCGGATTTTGAGCGATATAATAAATTCAGAGAATCAGATTTGACAAATGCTTCCGAGGGCGTATTTGCCACCATGTTTATATGGAACAGATATTATAACATGGAGTTTGCAGATAACGGCGAATTCCTCTTTATAAGGTTTAATATAAAAAACAAAGTGCCGTCGTATTTTTTCCCGATTGGTAAGGGGGATTTGCACCGCGCGTTGGAGCAGCTTTTTGAATATGCCCAAAGCCGAGGGGAGAAGGTGTGTTTTCGACTGGTCAGCAGTGAAAATGCCCAAAAGCTTAAGAGTATAACGGACAGGCAGTTTAGTTTTACGCCGAGCCGTGACAGCTTTGACTACGTCTACCTCACGGAGAAAATGATTTCCCTTTCAGGAAAAAAACTTCATTCAAAGAGAAATCACCTGAATTACTTCTTTGAAAATTACGATTTTGAATACGTTTGCGTTAATGAGCCGCAGCTTCTCTCTGAGTGTGCCGAAAAGGCGCGCCTTTGGGTAGGGGCAAAGACGAAGAATACAAACTCCTTTGAGCTTGGTGCCATGGAGTCGTATTTTAATCACTATTTTGAATTCAATCAAAAGGGTGCTGTGCTGAAAGTTGACGGTGAGATTGTTGCCATGACCTTTGGGGAGCGGCTTAACAGTGATATGGCACTTATACAGATAGAGCTGGCGGACGATAATTACCGCGGAGCATATCAGGCGATAAATAAGCTCTTTTGTGAAAACGAGTGGAAAGGTTACCGCTACGTTAACAGGGAGGAGGACATGGGGCTTGATGGACTAAGGCGTGCAAAGACGAGCTATCAGCCCGAGCTTTTAGTGGAGAAATATTATATTGAGGAGGAAACAGAATGATTTATATGTTCCTTGCAGACGGATTTGAAGAGGTGGAGGCACTTGCCCCACTTGATATTTTAAGACGTGCTAATGCTGATATTGTGACAGTGGGCGTTACAGGGGAGTATGTTAAGGGTGCTCATGACATCACTGTAAAGGCGGATATATCACTTAGTGATGTGCAGAGTGAAAAGATTGATGCAGTAATTCTCCCCGGCGGATTGGGCGGAACTAATAACATGGACAGCAGTGCAGAGGTTAAAAATCTGGTGCAGTATGCAGCGGATAACGATAAGCTCGTATGCGCTATCTGTGCCGCACCGTCCATTCTCGGAAAAATGGGGCTTCTCGACGGAAAGGAAGCTACCTGCTATCCCGGGTTTGAGGACACCTTTAAGGGCGGTAAGTATGTAAAACAGTCTGTTGTAAGGTGCGGCAACTTCATAACCTCTGACGGCATGGGAAGTGCATATAAATTCGGTTTTGAAATCACAGCCGCACTTTTTGGAAATGAAACCGCAGAAAAAATAAAAGAACAGATACAGTATTAAGGTGAGCTATGAAGCAGGAATATCTCGATTCGCTTATACCAAAGCGGAGTGAATTTTTAGAAAATTTAAGATATAAGTCCTCACTTGAGGAAAGCTATGCGCCCATAGTACAGAAATCTACAGAGCAGCTTATCGTAACCTTGCTTAAGACGATTAAGCCCAAAAGGGTGCTTGAAATCGGCACGGCGGTAGGCTACAGTGCCATTCTTATGGCGGATAATCTGCCACATGACAGCTCCATTATCACGATTGAGAGGTATAAGAAGCATGCCGATATTGCCGTTGACAACGTCTTTTCGTCAGGCTATGAAAAGAAAATTAAGGTTATAGAGGGCGAGGCTGCAGAGGTTTTACACTGGCTTGACGGTGGATTTGATTTTATATTCCTTGATGCGGCAAAGGGGCAGTATATAGAATTTTTGCCCGATATTCTGCGGCTTCTTAATAGCGGGGGAGTGCTTCTTTCCGACAACATTCTCTATCATGGAATGATTGAGGATGAGGAAAAGGTTGAGAGAAGAAAGATAACGATTGTAAAACGGCTTCATATGTATCTGGAGGAAATAATGAGAAGTCCGCTCCTGACAACCTCCATTATCCCTATCGGGGACGGAGTTGCACTATCAGTAAAGGTATGAAAGGGTATTTGTTATGCAGAAAGTTGAGCTTCTGGCACCTGCCGGAAATTTATATAAACTGAAAATAGCGTTGAAATACGGTGCCGATGCAGTGTATATCGGTGGGGAGTCTTTCTCCCTCAGAACTGCTGCAGATAACTTCACTCCCGACGAAATGCGTGAGGGGATAGAGTTTGCCCATAATATGGGGAAAAAGGTGTATATAACAGCCAATATTATTCCCCATAACCGTGACCTTGCTCAAATGGAGGAATATTTTAAGGAAATTGAAGAAATGGGCGCAGACGCGGTAATAATTTCCGACCTCGGTGCGTTTAACATATGCAGAAGAGTTGCCCCTAATCTTGAAATACACATCAGCACACAGGCGAACAATACAAACTATGCCACAGTAGAGTCTTGGCACGCCATGGGGGCGAAGCGCGTTGTCCTCGCACGCGAAATGACACTTTCCGAGGTGCGCGAGATTCGTGATAACATAAGCGATGATTGCGAGCTTGAGGCATTTATCCACGGAGCGATGTGCGTCTCCTATTCGGGAAGATGCCTGCTCAGTAATTACATGACCGCGCGTGACAGTAACTATGGTGCGTGTTCTCATCCGTGCAGGTGGAATTATGCCCTGATGGAGGAAAAGCGCCCCGGCGAATATATGCCCGTATTTGAAAACGAGCGCGGTACATTTATCATGAATTCAAAGGATTTGTGTATGATTGAGCATATCCCCGAACTTGTGGGAAGCGGTGTGTACTCACTTAAAATAGAGGGCAGAGTAAAGAGCGAGTACTACGTTGCGACAATTATTGCAGCCTATAGAAAGGCTATTGATGCATATTACGAAAATCCGCAGGGGTATGAGTTTAACCCCGCGTGGCTTGATGAAGTCAAAAAAGTCAGCCACCGTGACTATTATACAGGCTTCTTTTTCGAAATCCCCGATACAGGGGCGCAGATTTACGGGTCAAGCTCTTATATCAGGGAATACGACATAGTAGGAATTGTCCTCGACTATGACGCGGAAACCTCTCTGGCAAAGGTGACTCAGCGAAATCGCTTTTTTAGGGGCGATGAAATCGAAATCATGCAGCCCGGTAAGGACTTTACCGTGCAGAGGGTTGAGGTACTGAAAAACGAGAATATGGAGGATATAGATGTCGCAAATCATGCGGCAATGACTCTTTATATCAAAACAGACGTTCCTGTGGTAAAGGATGCGATGCTCAGAAAGAAAGTGATAAAATGAGGATTCTGGGAATTGACCCCGGTATTGCAATTGTCGGCTACGGGGTTATCGATAAAGAGGGAAACCGCTACAAAACTGTGGCGTACGATGCAGTTACCACCCGCGCCCACACCCCGCTTGAAGAGCGGCTTGAAAGTGTGTATAACGGTATAAATGAAATAATAAAAACCTATAAGCCTGATGCCATGAGTATAGAGGAGCTTTTCTTTAACAACAATGCTAAAACGGCACTCACAGTAGGTCAGGCAAGGGGTGTTATAATTCTGGCGGCAGTGCAGAATCATTTGCCTGTGTATGAATACACACCCCTGCAGGTTAAACAGGCGCTTACAGGGTACGGCAGAGCGAGTAAGGGGCAGATTCAGCAGATGATGAAATCCATGCTCGGTCTTGCCCAAATACCTAAGCCTGATGATGTTGCAGATGCATTGGCGATTGCGGTGTGTCACGGAAACAGTATGCGGTTTAATTCAATTAAACAGTTTGGAGGACTTGTGTTATGATATCTTTTTTAAGAGGTGTTGTTGCTTCCAAAAATGAATCAGGCGTAGTAATTGATGTCGGCGGTGTCGGCTTCGGCGTAAGTATGCCTGTAAGTGATATTGCAAAATCAGGTGCAGTCGGGGAGAATATTACCGTACATACATATCTTCATATGAGTGATGCGGGAATACAGCTTTTCGGCTTCCTTACAACTGAGGAAATTGATTATTTTAACAAGCTGATTGCTATCTCCGGCATAGGGCCAAAGGCAGCCCTCGCAATTTTAGGAACGCTTTCTGTGCAGGATTTGGCATTTGCCATAATCTCTGAGGATGTTAAGGCAATTACCCGCGCCCCCGGTGTCGGACCAAAGGCTGCGCAGCGTGTTATACTGGAGCTTAAGGGTAAGATTGACACGGCAAAGGCAGTCGGGGCAAGTGCCGCGGAGGCATCTCCTGCATTTACAGTCCGTGCAGATACAGGCGCGGTTAATGCACTCATTGCTTTGGGAGCATCGCCGTCGGAGGCACAGAAAACAGTTATGCAGATTGATCCCACTGGTCTTAGTACGGAGGATATTATAAAAGAGGCTTTAAGGAGAATGTCAAATGGAATTTGATGAACGTATTATATCAACCAGACAGCTTGAGGGCGATAATGACGCAGAATATTCCATCAGACCAAAAACCATGGAGGAATATATCGGTCAGGACAAGGTTAAGGACAGTCTGAAAATATATATTGATGCCGCACTGCAGCGGCATGAGGCTCTGGACCACTGCCTCCTGTACGGTCCCCCCGGTTTGGGTAAGACAACCCTTGCCTCTATCATCGCAAATGAGATGGGGGTTAACATCCGTGTGACAAGCGGCCCCGCCATTGAAAAACCGATGGATTTGGCGGCAATACTCACCAATCTGGGACCGCAGGATGTTTTGTTTATTGACGAAATTCACCGCCTGTCCCGCGCAGTTGAGGAAATTCTCTACCCCGCGATGGAGGACTATTCGCTCGATATCATCATAGGAAAGGGACCCAGCGCCCAGTCAGTGCGGCTTAGTCTGCCGCCGTTTACA
>SVJI01000068.1 GCA_015069065.1 Oscillospiraceae bacterium
TTGAATGGAAATACAAGGGCTCTTTGGCGTCACTTATCATGTTTGACAATGCGGCAAGCCACAGGATATATGCAGGCTGTGATGCATTTCTGATGCCTTCCTTGTTTGAACCGTGCGGACTCAGCCAGATGATTTCCATGCGCTACGGAACTCTTCCGATAGTTCGGGAAACAGGCGGACTTCGTGACAGCGTGCAGCCGTATAACGAATATGAAAATACTGGAACAGGCTTCAGCTTTGCGAATTATAACGCCCACGAAATGCTGGGAATCCTTAATTATGCAAAAAGGACATGGTACGATAATAAAAAGGCATGGCAGACAATGGTGCGGCGCGCCATGAAAGAAGATTTTTCATGGAGAAATTCTGCTAAAGAATACATTGACGTATATAACAGATTGTAGTATAATAAATAGGCATGAGGCTTTACCTTATGCCTATTGTTATTTTGTTTTGGAGGAGTGTAAATAGTGGCAGTAAAAAAACTTAGTGCAAATCAACAGCAGATAAAGGAGGAAATCCTTGGCAAGCTTAACCGACATTACGGACGTACGCTTGAAGATGCTACAAAAGCACATATATATAAAGCAGCGGCACTTACGGTGCGCGACAGAATCATGGAAAGATGGACGGCATACCGCCGCGCGCAGAGAACAGCTCAGAAAAAGGAGCTTTTTTATCTTTCTTTTGAGTTTTTGATGGGACGTTCCCTCGGAAATAACTTACTTAACATAGGTCTTACCGAGGATTACGACAAGGTACTTCGCTCTATGGGATGCAGCCTTGAGGAAATTTCTTCTCAGGAAAGTGATGCAGGACTTGGAAACGGCGGACTGGGCAGACTCGCCGCTTGTTTTCTGGATTCTCTGGCAACACTGGAGCTTCCCTCCTTTGGATGCTCTATCAGATATGAATACGGACTTTTTAAGCAGCTCATTGTAGACGGTGAGCAGGTAGAAACTCCCGACAACTGGCTTCATGATGGCAGCGTTTGGGAAATTGCGCGTCCGGAGGAGCAGGTAACTGTTCGCTTCGGCGGAAAGGTTGACACAGAGATGACAGGGGAGGGACTTAAGGTCCATTACTCGGACACAACTAATGTTGTGGGTGTTCCCTACGATGTTCCGATTGTGGGCTACGATGCTAAGATAGTAAATACTCTTCGCCTGTGGTCTGCACGCGCTGAGCGTGATTTGGATATGTCAAGCTTTTCCGGCGGTGACTATCTGCGCGCAGTTGAGGAAAAGGCACTTGCGGAGGTTTTGAGTAAGGTTCTCTATCCTGAGGATAATCATCAGGAGGGAAAGGCACTCAGACTTCGTCAGCAGTATTTCTTTGTATCATGTACCATGCAGTGGATTATATCCAGGTTCAAGCGCCATCATAAGGGAATGGACCTTGACAGGCTTCCTGAATATATAGCAATTCACATTAACGATACCCACCCTGCAATTGCAATTCCCGAGCTTATGCGAATTCTTATGGATGAAGAGGGCATGGGCTGGGAACAGGCATGGGATATAGTTTGCCGTGTGTTTGCTTATACAAATCATACTATCCTTGCAGAGGCACTTGAAAAATGGCCGATGGATATGTTTGAAAGACTTTTGCCCAGAATTTATATGATAGTTGATGAAATGAACCGCCGCCTTGTTGGTGACCTTCATTCAAGATATGGCGATGACTGGGGAAAGATAAACTATATGTCAATCATTGCCCACGGATATATAAATATGGCTAATATATGCCTTGCAACCTGTCATAAGGTTAACGGTGTATCGGGACTTCACACGGACATTCTCCGCAATGATGTTTTCCGCGATTATAACAATCTTGCGCCGGATAAATTCGTTTCGATAACAAACGGTATTACCTATCGAAGATGGCTGAAACTGGCAAATCCGGAGCTTAGCGAGCTTATTACGTCTAAAATCGGTAAGGGTTGGGTTAAGGATGTTTCTCAGCTTGAAAAGCTTCTTCCCTATGCCGATGATGCGCAGTTCCGTCAGCAGTTTAAAGAGGTTAAGCTTAAGAAAAAAGAGGAGCTTGCCCGCTATATTAAGGAGCATAACGGAATTGACGTTGACCCCAACAGCATTTTTGACGTACAGGTTAAGAGACTGCATGAATATAAACGTCAGCTTCTTAATGTTCTGCATATCCTGTATCTTTACGACAGACTTAAAAATGACAAATCCTTTGATATGTACCCCCATACATTTATCTTTGGAGCAAAGGCATCGCCCGGTTATGCCCGCGCGAAGCTTATTATAAAGCTTATTAACGATGTTGCGCAGATGGTTAATAATGACCCCTGCGTTAACTCAAAGCTCAAGGTGGTCTTCCTTGAAAACTACGGAGTAAGTCTGGCACAGAAAATTATTCCCGCAGCGGAAATAAGTGAGCAGATTTCTACAGCAGGTAAAGAGGCGAGCGGTACAGGCAACATGAAGTTTATGGCAAACGGTGCCCTTACCATAGGAACGCTCGACGGTGCCAATGTAGAAATGCATGAGTGTGTAGGCGATGAAAATATATTCATTTTCGGTATGAAAACGCCGGAAGTTAATCGTGAAATTCAGTTCAATGAAAACTCCAGCCAGTCTATATATACTGCAAATGCTCAGGTGCGCAGAGTTATTGATATGCTTATTGACGGCACAATTTGTCCTCAGGACCCCAGAAAGTATTACGATTTATATCAGACCCTTATTTTCGGGGAGCATGGCAGGGCAGACACATACATGGTAGTGCGTGATTTTGAAGCATATTGTGAGATTCACCGTGTTGCCGACAGACAGTACCGTGACGAGGATTTGTGGCTTAAAAAGGCGATTATAAATGTTGCCATGAGCGGATTTTTCTCAAGTGACAGAACGATTAGTGAATATAACGAGAAAATCTGGAATCTTGAAAAGTATAATTAAGAGAAACAGCAAAGTAGAAGCTGCTGCGTTAAGTGTGCGGAGAACGGGAAGTTGTCTCTGTAACGAAAAAAAGTAGGTGTATCCCACTTTTTGCGGTAGTAGTTTCGCATTCCGTTGCTGCAAAAAAGTTTGAAGAAACCTTTCTGCAGCATTATGCAGAAAGGTTTTGGTTTATAATGGAAAAAAAGATTACAACCCGCCGGATTTGCCTTTTGGGAGTGTTTACGGCAATCACAGCAATTCTGGGGATTTACGCAACATTCAGAATAGGCAATCAGATTAAAATACCGCTTAAATTTATAACGGTGTTTATGACAGGTGCAATTTTCGGCCCGCTCTCAGGCGGATTTGTCGGGGCTGCTGCGGATGTTCTTAATGCATTGCTGATGCCTGTAGGTCCGATTATGCCGCAAATAACTCTGGTGGAGTTTTTCTGCGGTGTTATATACGGTATATGCTTTTACAGGGCAAAGCCTGACAGAAGCTACTATTGGCGATGCATTGTGTGCTGCCTTTTGCAGGCGGGGATAAGTGCTTTTATTGTATCGGGAATACTTACAGGGGTAGGATATTTTTCTTCGTTTCGTGCGGCGATGTGGATAAGGCTTCCCGCAGTGCTTGTCACATTTGTTTTGCATATGCTTGTGCTGTGCGGCGGAAAAAGGCTTATATTTAATTTGAAGAAATATATTACAAAGGAAGAATTGTAATGGATGATTTTAAGAAATATGCGAACAGCTTTCAGGCAAAAAGCCGTCTGGGACTTGAGTCTATCGGAAGATTGTGTGAGAAATTTCAAAACCCACAGGACAAGCTTAAGTTTATACACGTTGCAGGCACAAACGGAAAAGGCTCAGTATGTGCTTTTCTGCAATGTATTCTTACAGAAAGCGGCAGAAAAACGGGTAAATACATTTCCCCGAATATGCTTGATGTATGTGAGAGGATAAGTATTGACGGAAAGAATATAACGGAAAATGAAATGAACGCTCTTCTTGACGAGGTTGGTAAAGCGGCAGCAGAGGTTGAACGTGAAACAGGGGCAATGCCCACACAGTTTGAAATCTGGACTGCGGCGGCCTTTATATATTTTGAAAAGCAAAACTGCGACATAGTAGTTCTCGAAACAGGACTTGGGGGAAGGCTTGATGCTACAAATATAATTAAAGCTCCGCTTTGCTCTGTTATAACAAAGATTGATATTGACCACATAGATTATCTTGGCGGAACACTGGAAAAAATTGCAGGGGAAAAGGCAGGGATTATAAAGAAAAACTCTCCTGTGGTAACTGTTAATCAGGAAGAATGTGTCATGGAGGTACTGAAAGAATCTGCAAAGAGGAATGAGTCTTATTTCTTTATTGCAGATACTCCCAAAAATCACAGACAGGACTCCATGAGCGAAATTTTCGACCTGAACGATATAAAAAATCTCAGAATCAACCTTTCAGGACTGCACCAGACAGAAAATGCGGCATTGGCGGCAGAGGTGGCGCTGTTTATGGACATTGAAGAAAAGTATGTCCTTTCAGGACTTGATAAAGCGCGTAACATGGGCAGATTTGAGAAGCTCTCTGAAAATCCGTGTACTGTTTTTGACGGCGCCCATAATCTGAGCGGAACTCAGGCGCTTATAAATGCGATCGAAAGATATTTTCCCGAAGAAAAGCTGACAATTATATATGGGGCAATGGCTGATAAGGATATAGATGCCTCTCTGACTCTCTTTAAGGAACATGGTTTTTGTGACAGAGCGCGTGTTTTCACGGTAACTGTCGAGGATAATCCGCGTGCCCAGAGGGCGGATGTTCTGGCAGATATGTTTTCAGCCATGGGATTTAAGGTAAGTTCCTTTGAAAACATCGGGAAAGCTTATGACGAGGCGGTAAAGCAGGGAAACACAGTTGTTATTTGCGGCTCTCTTTATTTATATAAGGATTTAAAAAAATACCTTTAAAAGGAGAATACCATGTCAAAGAAAAACGAAAGAAATACAAAGGGCAAAATCATTACAGCCGCGTGGGATTTGTTTTATGAGCAGGGGTATGATAATACCACTGTTGAGGAAATAATAGAAGAATCAGGTACGTCAAAGGGCTCTTTTTATCATTATTTTGAGGGAAAGGATGCTCTTTTAGGCTCGCTTTCATATATATTTGACGAAGAATACGCACGGCTGGAAAAGGATTTCCCTGAGGATATGGGATGCTTTGATAAACTGCTTTATCTTAATTACGAGTTGTTTTCAGTAATCGAGGACAGAATTGATATCGAGCTTCTTACGAGACTCTATTCCACACAGCTTGTAACCAAGGGCGAAAAGCATCTTCTTGACAATAAACGTCTTTACTACAAGCTTCTGCGCCAGATAGTGACAGACGGACAAAAAGCAGGGGAGATAACGGGCGATATGACTGCAAACGAGATTGTGAAGATGTACGCCATGTGTGAAAGGGCGCTGATTTACGATTGGTGTCTGTGCGGCGGGGAATATTCGATAAGAAGCTACGCCAAAACAGCCATGCCCATGTTTTTGTCGGGAATTCGTATTTAAAACCGTCTTGCCATAATTTTGTGTAATAAAGCTTTTTCAGATTATTTATAGAGAACTAAGTATAGAATACAGTCTATACTTAGTTCTCTATTGATTTTTGTTTGTTTTTGTGTTACAATGGCAAATGTACATAAAAAAATATATAAAAAGGAGATTAAAGTAATGGATATTTTTGCTTTTGTACTTTACTTTGTAGCAATGCTTTCTATAGGCATTTTCTTCTTCCTCAGGTCTAAGGTAGCCAGTGAAAAGGACTACTTCCTCGGCGGACGTGCCATGGGCCCATGGGTTACGGCTATGAGCGCTCAGGCATCGGATATGAGTGCGTGGCTTCTCATGGGACTTCCCGGAAGCATTCTTGCATTTGGCTTCGGTCAGGCATGGATTGGTATAGGACTTGCGATAGGTACTGCAGCAAACTGGATTTTAGTTGCGAAAAGACTTCGTAAGTTTTCACGCGCGGCAGGTGACTCAATAACACTGCCTCAGTATCTTTCCAATCGTTTTGCATCCAAGAGCCATACTGTAAGTATTATCTGTGCAGTGGTATTCCTTGTATGCTTTACAATCTACGTTGCGTCAGCATTTGTTGCAGGAGCAGACGTATTTACAACACTGGTGCCTGAGCTTAGCAGAACAGCGGCTATGCTTATCTTTGCGGCAATCGTTGTAATTTACACATTCCTCGGTGGATTTAATGCGGTATGCTGGACAGATTTCTTCCAGGGACTTCTTATGATTGCGGCACTTTTGATTGTTCCGATTGTTGTTGGATTTACGAGAGAGCTTGCGCCCGAGGCACTGACAACAGTATATCTAGGACCTAATGGTGAGGAATTTAAGTTTGTGGCAAGCTTTTTCAGTGCAAGCTGGCAGGAAATTCTCTCCGGTCTGGGCTGGGGCTTGGGATACTTTGGTATGCCTCATATAATTGTAAGATTTATGGCTATTGAAAAGCCCTCCATGGTAAAGAAATCAGCTACTGTTGCAATCATCTGGGTTGTTCTTTCCCTTGCAGCAACAATTGTGATTGCATACCTTGGCAGAATGTTTGTATATTCGAGCGGTGTTGACCTTTCAGAGGTGCTTTTGAGGGAGGGCAAGCAGTCTTTGATATTTGTTGAACTTGCTCGCGACGTATTCCCGGCATTCATAGCAGGACTCCTTCTTGCGGCAATTATTGCAGCATCTATGTCTACAGCGGATTCTCAGCTTCTCGTTGCGGCATCCTCTTTCTCCAGTGACCTTTATAAGCCCATCATAAGAAAGAATGCCTCCAATAAGGAAATGCTTTGGGTAAGCAGAATAATTGTTTTGATTATCGCTATTGTTGCATACTTTATTGCCAGCAGTGAGGGAGAGGCGGCACAGGCGATTATGAACCTTGTATCTAACGCATGGGGAATCTTCGGTGCAGCGTTTGGCCCTGTAGTTCTCCTTTCACTTTTCTGGAAGAGATTTACATACAAGGGTGCAGTTGCAGGTATTATCGCAGGTGCAGTTGTAGATATGCTGTGGCTGTGGCTTCCTGTTTCAGGCGGTATGACTCTCTCCGCAATTACCGGAGTTTACGAAATTATCCCCGGATTTATAATTGGTGCCGTAGCAGCCGTAGTAACTACTCTTTTGGATGAAAAGCCCTCGGCAGAGGTTGAGGCAATCTATATGAGTGCAACGGATAATAGTATAGACGACTAAAAATGGAGCCATAAAAAATACAGAAGCAAAATTTACTTTGCTTCTGTATTTTTTATTTGTCTAGAATTTTATCTTTATGACGCATTAGCGTTTCATAACCTACATCGTACATCATTTGTATTTTTTCGGGCCTGCGCTCTGTACGCGCCCAATCGGAGGTATCAATCTCCGGCGCAATAAGTATAATTTTCCCCTCTTTTTCAAGCTGCAGCATATATTTGTGTGTGTCATTGTAATTTTTGGTGCGTCCTTTAAGGGCAGCGGCAAAGCGTGGATATTTCCTGTAGAGAAAACTGCTGA
>SVJI01000069.1 GCA_015069065.1 Oscillospiraceae bacterium
CACAACCATTAAAAATGTTGGTGACACCTTTGTGCGGAAATGTGTAAAGGAACGAACTGAACACGGAGAATATAAGAGTATCCGTGACTTTGTATCAAGGATGCTGGGAGACCTCAATAAAAGAAGTATTGAATGTCTTATTAAAAGCGGAGCTTTTGATTCCTTGAATGGAAGCCGTGCACAAAAGCTTGCTGTATATGAAGAAATAGTTGACTCAGAAATGCGTGCAGGTAAAAATAATATAGCAGGTCAATTTTCATTTTTTGGAGAAGCCGAAACAAAAGAGGACATATTCCCGGAAAAAGTACACGAATATTCTGAAAGAGAATTATTGAATATGGAGAAAGAAGTTGCGGGATTGTACCTCTCAGGACACCCCTTAGACCAATTTCGTGCTGACCTTCAAAAAATGAACTATCCTACCATTGCTGAAGTAATAGAGGAATCAACTGAAAATAACGAGAATTACTGTGATGGATGTGAAATTTCTGTAGTCGGTATAATATCTAACAGGCGCGATAAGCTGACACGTTCTAATACAAACATGGCATTTATTGCTATTGAGGATTTCACAGGAAGTATGGAGGCTATTGTTTTCCCAAAAGTCTTAACAAGGCTGGATTCAATACTTCTGGAAAATGCTATCGTTATGCTGCACGGCAAACTTGACATAAAAGAAGATGAGGGTGCAAAATTACTTGTGGATTCTGCATCTCCATTTAAAGGAGTTGTTGAAAGCTTTAAATTGCGCCTTAGTAACACTCAACTTATGAAACTTGATGGGCTTAGAAATGTTCTGTCCACTCATACAGGTGCATATCCTCTTGAAATTGAATGTAGCTATGGTAATATTACTGTCAATAATATTTCAGTTGACGCAAGCGAAGAACTTAAACAAAAAATCAATAAATTTTTTGGAGATAATGTATTATTGTAAAAAACTCTTGCATTATACATTGAAATGATGTATTATAATTCTCAGCCAATATATTTGAAAGGAAATATATATTATGTGGACTACTGTGTATATGACGCAGAATATTGATACCGCCAGAGCCATGCGTGAAAAAATAGAGGATAGCAGTATTTTAGTCATGATGCGGGCTATCAAGCTTGATGACAGAGCAGGGGAGAACTGTTTTGAAATCCTTGTTCCCAGTGCAGAACTTAAAGATGCTCTTGACATTATAATCGAATAATATTTTCTTATGTGTTTTGAACAAAAAGAAACCGTTCATGAAATTCATGAGCGGTTTCTTTTTGTTCCTATGATATTAGTAGTTTTCTTTTCTTATTTCAAAATAGCTCTGTGGGTGCTTACATACGGGGCAAATCTGTGGTGCTTTTTTACCCATAACCAAATGTCCGCAGTTACGGCACTCCCAGATTTCTTCCTCAGCCTTTTCAAACACTTTCTGCATATCAACATTATTTAAAAGTGCGCGATAGCGCTCTTCATGGGATTTTTCAATCGCAGCTACAGCGCGGAACTGTGCGGCAAGTTCTGTAAATCCTTCTTCTTCAGCGTCCTCTGCGAATGTCTTGTACATATCTGTCCATTCGTAATTTTCTCCCTCAGCAGCAGCTTTAAGGTTTGCAGAAGTATTTCCGAGAAGCTCCAAGGCTTTAAACCAAAGTTTTGCATGTTCTTTCTCGTTATTTGCAGTTTGTTCAAAAATCGCAGCTATCTGTTCATAACCTTCTTTTTTAGCTACAGATGCAAAATAAGTGTACTTATTTCTTGCCTGTGATTCACCTGCAAATGCTGCCAATAAATTTTGTTCTGTTTTTGTTCCTTCAAATTTCATTTTACAACACCTCATTTATAATATTATTAAAATTATGGAAATTATACATCCCATATAATTTATATTAAAAATATTTTTGGTTAATATTATTCCACTGAGCAAAGCTCCTTTATAGCTTCCCATATATCATCACTACCCATTCCTGTTTCAGCACTGAAAGGCATCATTATATCGTCATCCTCAAGCTCAAGGGTATAATAGATATCATCAAGATGCTCGTTAAGCTTCGTTTTAGGTAGTTTGTCACACTTTGTAGCAACAACGAACGCAAATCCGTGCCTTTCACGTATATAATTGAGCATAACCAAATCATCATTCGTTGGCTTGTGCCGTGCATCAACCAGAAGTACTGTACATGCAAGTGTTTCGCGTGTATCAAGATATGTCTCAATCATATTTCCCCATTTTTTCTTTTCGTCTTTGCTTACCTTTGCATAACCATATCCTGGTAAATCCACAAAATTAAGCGTATTATCAATATTATAGAAATTAATTGTAGCCGTTTTTCCGGGCTTTGAGCTGGTTCTGGCTAAATTCTTTCGGTTTAGCATTTTATTGATAAAGGAACTTTTTCCAACATTACTCCGACCTGCAAAAGCAATGTCCGGAAAATCAGTTTCAGGATATTGCTTCGGGGAAACAGCGGAGATTGTTAACTCCACATTATGAATATTCATGACAAGCACTCCTTTCAATATGAAGCTGAGGCGGGAAAGATTCTGTCTTAATACCTAAATCTTTAGATAAAAGCGCGATTTTCAGCACCTCATTACAATTCTCAACCACATGGAAAGTTATATCGTTCCTTATATTTAGAGGAATTTCTTCAATATCTTTAAAATTGTCTCTGGGTATTATAATATTCTTTATCCCATATCTGTATGCAGCAAGTACCTTTTCTTTTAATCCGCCAATTGCCATAACTCTTCCCTGAAGAGAGATTTCTCCTGTCATGGCAATATCGCTGCGCACAGGAATTTGTGAAAGCGCACTTGCAACTGCCGTCGCAACGGTTATTCCTGCACTAGGACCATCCTTTGGAACGGCGCCTTCAGGAAAATGAATATGTATATCTCTTTTTTTATAGAAATCAGGCTCAATTCCAAGGGTTTCAGATATTGACCTGATAAATGATAGTGCAGTTTGAACCGATTCCTTCATAACGTCTCCTAGTTTACCGGTAATTTGAGTTTTTCCGCTGCCTGAAAGAGAAATCACTTCGCATTGAAGAACCTCGCCTCCAACTTGAGTCCAAGCAAGTCCGTTTACAAGTCCGACTGTAGGAGTGGGAGAAATCTTACTGTCTGTGTATTTTCTTATGCCTAAATAATCTTCAATGTTTTTTTCATTTACAGAAATCGATTTTTTACCCTGAGAAATAGCAACAACACATTTACGGCATATAGCAGCAATTTCGCGTTCCAGCTTACGCACACCTGATTCACGAGTGTAGGAAGATATTATATCCTTTAATGCATCATCAGTTATTTTAACAGACTTTTTTTCCAGACCATGTTTTTTTATTTGTTTGGGGAGAAGATGGTTTTTTGCAATATTAAATTTTTCCTCAGCGGTATAACTGGAAAGCTCAAGTATTTCCATTCGGTCCAAGAGGGGAGACGGAATAGTTGACGTGTCGTTGGCAGTTGCGAGAAACAGTACTTTCGACAGGTCAATTCCAATTTCCAGATAATTATCACGAAAAGCCATGTTTTGTTCGCTATCTAAAATTTCAAGCAAGGCCGAAGCAGGGTCTCCTTTATAATCTGCCCCTATTTTATCAATTTCGTCTAAAAGAATTAAGGGATTGGAGGATTTTGCTTGTCTTAGCGCCGTCACTATTCTTCCTGGCATTGCCCCAACATAGGTTTTTCTGTGTCCCCGAAGCTCTGACTCATCTTTCATACCTCCGAGGCTCAACCGAACAAAGCTTCGTCCTGTAGCTTCTGCAATAGACTTTGCAATTGAGGTTTTTCCTACTCCTGGTGCACCTAAAAGGCATAGCACACTTCCGCAAGGGTTATTGGTATGATTTATAACAGCCAACTGTTCAATGATGCGGTCTTTTACTTTTACCATACCATAGTGGTCGCGCTCAAGAATATTTCTGGCATTTTCAAGAGATGAATTTTCTTCAGTATATGTATCCCAGGGAAGTTCGCATATCAGTTCCAGGTAATGCCTTGAAATATTACTCTCAGGAGAAGTAGGGGGGAGCTTTTCATAGGATTTAAGCTCGCGCATTGCTTTTGAATAAACTTCATCAGGCAAAGGAATGCTTTCCAGCTTATCCCTAAGATGCGATACCTCATCATCTTTATCATCGCCCAACTCGTTATGAATAGCCTTTAGCTGCTCACGAAGATAATATTCATGATTATTGTCATCCATCTGCTCTTTAATTTTTGCCGAAATAATACTTTCTATATCAAGTATCTTAATTTCTTTTGTCATAATATCAAGTAATTTGACGAGTCTTTTCTTGACATTGGTAGTTTCGAGCAGTAATTGTTTATCTTCGTTTGAGCGAATAAGATTTGAAGCAACTGTATCACAAAATTCCGATGGGTTTGTTTCTGGTAAGTCCTTTAAAAAAGGTTCCGTTGCAAGTTTTGGATTAAACTCTATATAGTCATTTATCAAAAAGTGAATTTGATTCAGAATTGCAGAATATTCTTCAAGCGATAGCCCTTTATCACTTGAATTCTTATAAATTACTTCACCCTCATAAATATTCTCTTTAAGAAAAGGGGAGACAAGCTTTCCTCTGGAAACGCCCTCTACAAGAATTCTTATACATCCATCAGGAAGCTTAAGAAATTGCTTTATTTTTGCAACAACACCAAATTCGTTAACGTCGCTTTCGGTAGGTTGCTCAATATTTTCATTCTTTTGTGCTGCGAGAAAAATAAGTCCGTCTGCAGAAATTGCCTTTAAAACAGCATTTTTACTTTTCTCTCTTGCTATATCAAAATGAAAGACCGTCTTAGGAAATATTACAAATCCGCGAACCGGTATAATTGGTAAAACTGATTTTTTTATTGCCATAAATTTATCCTTATTCTATAGTGGTAATATATTTTGTGTAATTATCATTGAACTTTACAACTGCTTTTTGGGAAAGAGTTGTTATATAGGTATTTGTCGCTTCACTTGCAAGCATTTCTTTTTGCGCGGAAAGCGCAGTTTCGAGAGCAGCTTCATTGAATTTGCAGCGATATATAATATGGTAGCCATAATTTGTTTTTACCGCTTCTTTGGTGAAAGTATCTTCATTAAGTGCAAATGCGGCTTTTTCAAAAGGCTCAACCATTTCGCCGTATGTAAAGGTATATCCCTCTACAGTCGCTCCGGGGTCGGTATTATGCTTTTTCATAAGTTCATCAAAATTTTCGCCATTATTCAATTTTTCTATTATCTCTTTTGCCAAGGCTTCATCTTTGACAAGAATGTGCTTTGCTGTGATATAATTTTTCCTGAATATCTCTTCAAAGTCTTTCGTATCATAATTCTCTTTCAGTTTATTTTCATAGAGATTTTCCATGTAGAGTGTTGCCAGGAAAGTTTTCTTTGCAAGATTTTCTAATTCACTGAGGGATAGTGATGATTGCTCGGCAAATTTTAAAAGTGCGGCATTGTCTGCAAACTGAGCGCGGTATTCTTCCCAATCCTTGTTAATTGATGCTTTGGTAGAAGCTTTTGTTGCAAATCCTTTCTTTTGTGCTTCACTGCACAAAGAATATATCAGCTTAATATTTTCCAAAGCCTGTTCAGCCTGAAATTTCGCTGCAGGAACGGAATCAATTGTAAGTGTCTGGAGTGTACCATTGGGAGAATAGTTATCACACGCATAACGCATATATTCATCCGGTGTATTATTGGTTATGTAAAAGTTCATTATACCACCACTGACAGGTGCCGAGTTAATGGTAAACAGAGTGGTGTCGCTGAAAGACTTCATAATATCGCCATTCACGGAGAATGAAGTTTTTTTCACTGGCATTTCACCTATAAAAACTGTGTTTGTTTCTCCGTCCCAGTTAACATCCTTTCCAAGCGCGGATGCAACAGCGCGAACTGGCAGGTAGGTGGTTCCGTCGATTATAAAGGGTTCTACAGTATTTCCATTAACATCTTTCGGTATAATTTCTTCTCCGTCAATCATTATCTTAATGTCATTGTAAATAGCTGTAACAGTTTTTGATATGTTATCTGCAAATACTGTTGTTGTACAGAGTACAAGTGCAGCTGAAAGACCGGCAATAAAGCCTTTGACCTTATCTTTGTTAATCATATTAAGTACCTCACATATAAAAAATATTTTATTTAATCATAACATAAAAGCAGAAGAAAAGCAACATAACAACAAAGTTTTTATATAAAAATATCTTAAAATATATAAGTCATAATTCCTAATTATTCTTCTTTTGATATTGACATTAAAATAATGGTATGATATCCTAAATTAAGTAATTTCTATAGGAGGTACAATAATGAAAGTTCTTTCACTTAATTTGCTTGATAAAAAGACTGAGTACGATTTCATGCCAACTTTAACGGCATACCTTTTGGACGGAAATCCAAACGAAACAGAGGTAAGACCTGCCGTTCTTGTGATTCCCGGTGGCGGATACTCTCATGTATCCTACAGAGAAGGGGAGAGAGTGGCACTTTCATATAGTGCTGCCGGTTTCCACACATTCATACTTGACTATTGTGTAGCTCCGCACAAACATCCATACCCAATCATGAATGCAGCAAAATCATTGGAAATTATCCGTGCAAATGCAAAGGAATGGAATGTTGCTGCAGATAAAATTGCAGTATGCGGCTTTTCTGCAGGTGGACATTTGGCTGCTTCTATATCTACTTTGTGGAACAATAAAGATATTTTCTCAGCCGACCAGAATGCAAATAAACTTCACCGCCCTGATGCATCCATCTTGTGTTATCCTGTAATCACCTGTGGAGAGCATGCTCACAAAGGTTCTTTCATAAGTCTTACAGGCAGTGAAACAGAGAATGAACTTTGGAAAAAGTTATCCCTTGAAAACCATGTGGATGAAAATACTCCACCTGCATTCTTGTGGCATACATATACCGATGCTGGTGTTCCCGTTGAAAACAGCTTGCTGTATGCAGGTGCGCTCAGAAAATACGATATACCATTTGAAATGCATATATATCCTGATGGTCCTCACGGAATGTCAAGAGTAAGCGATGAAACTTACTGGAATGTTCCTAAATTTACACGCGATTATCCATGGATTCAGCAATCTATTGAGTGGCTCTATTTGAAATTTGGTATCACAAAAATCGAAAAGGAATGAGTGTCATAGAAAACAAAATTTGTTATATTGTTGCAGCGTGCAGGGATTTTTGCGACGGAATATCCTTTTCTCCTGATGAAAATGACATTGTCATAGCAGCAGATGGAGGGTATGATATTTTAAAGTGCATGGGGATCGAGCCAAACATATTGTTAGGGGATTTTGATTCTATCTCGCAAATACCTTCACATAAAAATGTAATTAAACATCCTGTAGAAAAGGATGATACAGACACCTATCTTGCATATAAACTGGGATGGGAAAAGGGATACAGAAATTTCGTTATTTTCGGAGGAATCGGT
>SVJI01000070.1 GCA_015069065.1 Oscillospiraceae bacterium
CATTCCATTCAAGGAAAATATGGTTGAAAGAGATATCGAAAATGCTCTTGTAAAAGAAATTACAGCACTCCTTCTTGAACTTGGTACGGGGTTTGCATTTTTAGGGAATCAGTATCATTTAAATGTCGGCGGCGATGATTTTTATATTGACTTGCTTTTCTATACCCTTAATCTCCGATCGTATGTGGTTATAGAGCTTAAAACAGGAGATTTTAAACCTGAATATGCGGGGCAGCTTAATTTCTATCTTTCAGCAGTTGATGGAATTCTCAAAAAAGATACTGACAATCCATCAATTGGCTTATTGCTGTGCAAGAGCAAAAACAATTTAGTTGCAGAGTATTATCTTAAGGATATGTCAAAGCCCATCGGCATTAGTGAATATAAAATAACAAATAGTTTGCCCGAGGAATTGGAAAAACAATTGCCGTCTGTAGAAGATATTCAGAAGAGGATTAAAAACTAATTGTTTTTCTGATATTTATCGTTAAGTGAGGTGTTATATATGAAAATTAATTTTAAAGGATTAGTGGATCTTCATGTTTTACCATCAACAGAGCCTTTATTGCCTTTGTATGAAGCTATCGTCAACTCAATTCAAAGCATTGAAGAATCAGGAATTAAAAACGGAAGAATTGATATTGAGATTCAACGAGAATCGCAGATGCATCTTTTTGGGGAAGAATGGGAAACAGATATTGAAAATATAATTATCAAGGATAATGGCGTCGGATTCAACAAGCAAAATTTTGAATCGTTTGATACATATGCTACAGATTTCAAACTTAGTAAAGGATGCAAAGGTGTTGGTAGGATTATGTGGCTAAAAGCATTTAGCCGTGTCGAAATTGATAGCATATATGAATGCGAAAACAAGTTTTATAATAGAAAATTTGCCTTTGATATAAACAATGCCGTTAACGATATGGTAAACGATGAAATTGAAAATCCAAAGGAAAAAACAACTACAGTTCGACTTATGGGGTTAATGTCCAAAATCAAAAGGAATACGCCAAAGAAATTAACAACTATTGCACGTGATATATTTAATCACTGTTTTGTTTATTTTATTACTAATGACATGCCACAAATATATTTGAAAGATGAAAACGACTCATCCACTTCACACATCCGGTAGCCTACACCAAGCTCGTTTACGATATAGTTGCTTTTGCCTGGTTTGTCACCAAGCTTTTTCCTGATGTTTGCCATGTTTACCTGAAGTTTTTTAGTGCTGTTCAGGTCATTATATCCCCATATATCACGAATAATAGAGGCATAGGTCATAACCTTTCCCGAATGTTCGGAAAGGAAAGCTATGATGTTATACTCCGTCTGCGTGAGCGTTACCTCAGCCTTATCCACAAACACACGTCTTGCATCGTAGTCAATTTCAAGACTTCCCGATTTAAATCTTCCGCCGGGTAGCTTACCCTCAATGGTGCTTCGCCTTGAGTTTCGCAGTGCCGACCTCACCCTTGCAACAAGCTCTGCCGAGCTAAACGGTTTTGTCACATAATCATTTGCTCCGACATCAAGTGCATCAACCTTATCCTTTTCATCCGTTCTGGCAGAAAGCACGATAACAGGGGTTAAGGAATCCTTTCTGACACTTTTCAGGAAAGTCATTCCGTCATAATCAGGCAAACCAAGGTCAAGTATTACCAAATCAGGTCTGTGAGAAGAAAACATCATCCGACCGTTATCGCAAGTTTTTGCACAAAGAACCTGATATCCGCTTGTTTCAAGAAGTGTTTTCAGGAGGTTATTTATATTATCCTCATCTTCAATTACGAGGATTTTATATTTATTATTATGCATTTTATTTATCCTCCATGTTTAGTGTAAAGCGGAATACACATCCGCCGTCCTTTGCATTCTCTGCTTTTATATCTCCGCCGTGCGCTTTAATAATTGATGCACATACCGAAAGACCGATTCCCGCATTATTCTTTCTGCTGTCTGAAACATCACAATTTGTTGTATATACACCGCTGAAAATATCCCTGAGCTTCGCTTTAGGAATTCCGCATCCGTTGTCCTTTATTTCAAAAATTGCTTTGCCTGATATTGTAAACACCTTAAACCTTAAAGATGTCATGCCAATTGCGTGCTGTACTGCATTTTCGAGGATATTTATTAAAACCTGCTCGATGAGGAGTGCATCCATCGGTATTGAAACGAAATCCTCAGGGATATCAACATCAATCACCTGCTGCGGATACCTTTTTGCAAATTTAACCAAAACTGAATCAACAAGCTCATCGAGAACCGTTTCTGTTTTGATAATTTTTACATTTTCTCCGTCAAGCCTTGTTATTGACAACAGATTTTCCACCATGCGATGAAGCCACTGTGAATCCTCTCTGATACCCTTAAGCATTTCTTTGCATTGTTCGTCACTGAAATCGTCATACTTTTCCACAAGAGCAGAGCTTGCGCCATAAATTGTAGTAAGCGGCGTTCTTAAATCGTGCGAAATTGCTCTTAATAAATTGGCACGCATTCTCTCCTTATCTCTCTCTGCCCGAATTGCCTCATGATGCTTTACCTTTGCAGTAAGTCCGCAGGTCATCATAGTGACAACGAGAAGAATTATCGCAGATACAATGTTTTCAGCTATGGTGAAGTTAAACGTAAAGAACGGAAAATCAAAAGCAAAATTAACCGCCAGAACAGTTAAAATTGCAGAGGTTATGCCGTAAATATATCCTGTCGTCAGAACAGACACCAGATATACACCCAGCACAAAAATCGCAGATACCAGTGCGCTGTTATTGAATATGTATTTTAAAACCAAACACATCAAAAAGCACAAGAAAAGAATTGTCAGTGTAATCAATGTGTTTTTCAGAATTTCAGTTGGTTTTTTCATATAATCCTCCGCTCCAAAAATTCCTCTCGTGTATAGTTGCTTCTGTAATATCTTATACTATATCATTAAATTGACTAAGATACGGTTAAGGATTTTATTATTAAAGCAGACAGAGCAATCATCTCCTGTCTGCTTTTCATAATTAAATTATAGCACACAATATTATATAAATCAAATGTTTGCTAAGTATTCTTCTGCAAAATGAGCTGCAGCTGCCCCATCCGCTGCAGCACTTACTATCTGGCGGACAATCTTTGTACGCACATCCCCCGCTGCAAAAACTCCGTTTATGCTGGTTTTAGTTGTTTCATCTGCTATAATATAGCCATTTTTATCAACATCCATCTGACCGCGAAAGAGCTGTGTCTGTGGATGTCTTCCAATACTTATAAAAACTCCGTCAGTAGAAATTTCTCTTTCCTTACCCTTTACTAAATCCTTAATTCTGACACCTGTAACATTATTATCTGCTAAAATTTCGCAAACTGTACTGTTCCACTCAAATTCTACATTCTGCGCCTTAAAGAGCGGCTCATGATAAAACTTTTCGGCTTTGAGAGTGTCTCTCCTGTGGACAACAATAACTTTTTTACATATTTTAGAAAGCAAAAGGGCATCTGCAGCTGCAGAATTTCCTCCGCCTATTACAACGACGGTTTTTCCTTTATAGAACATACCGTCGCAAGCGGCACAGTATCCTACACCCCTGCCAATCAGTTCTTCTTCATTTTCAAGTCCCAGTTGCCTATGCTCTGCACCTGTCGCAACTATGACACTGCGAGCCAGAAGAACTCTGTCGGGAGTTGTGATTTTCTTAATTTTATCCTTTAAATCCACATCTATAACTTCCGCCTGAAAAGTTTCCGCACCAAATCTCTCTGCTCCCTGCTGTATTTTGCTCCCTAAATCAAATCCATCCACACCATCCGGGAAGCCGGGGTAATTGTCTATTTGTGAAGTTTGAGTCATCTGTCCCCCTGCCGAAAACTTTTCAACTACAAGTGTATCAAAACCCGCCCTTGTTGTATAAATTGCCGAGGTATATCCTGCCGGGCCTCCGCCAATTACAATTACATCGTATATTTTTCCCATTCTTCATTCTCCTTGCAGAAAAAGTATGCTGATACTTGTTTAAAGCAGTTCAAGTATTTGATTTTTAGGTTTAATTCCGACTGATTTGTTGACTACTTTACCGCCTTTTATAACTAAAATTGTAGGAATACTCATTATATGAAATTTTGAGGCAAGTTCCTGTTCCTCGTCTATATTTACCTTGCATACTTTAATTTCTGAATTTTCTGCAGCAATTTCATCTATAATAGGCGAAATAGATTTACAGGGGCCGCACCAACCCGCCCAGAAATCTACTAATACAGGTCTGTCACTTTCCAAAACCTCTTTTTGAAAATTATTTTTATTAACTGCTAAAACTGACATAATTCACCCATCCTTTTTATTTTATAACTTATTTATAGTATTTCTTTTTTTACAGGGGGATATACTATCAAAAACAAAACACGGAGGAAGCAATGGAAAATCAGTTAAAAAACGAAACAAGTCCGTACCTGTTGCAGCATGCAGAAAATCCTGTAAACTGGTATCCGTGGTGTGAAGATGCATTCCAGAAAGCAAAGGCAGAGAATAAGCCGGTTTTTTTGAGCATTGGCTACAGTACATGCCACTGGTGTCACGTTATGGCTCATGAAAGCTTTGAGGATAATAAAACGGCAGATATTCTTAATAAATATTTTATTTCAATAAAAGTAGACCGCGAGGAAAGGCCCGATATCGACAGCGTATATATGTCGGTGTGTCAGGCATTTACAGGAAGCGGAGGCTGGCCTATGAGCATATTTATGACGTGGGATAAAAAGCCGTTTTTTGCAGGCACATATTTTCCTCCCCGTCCGCGTTATGGAATGCCGGGCTTTTCAGAGCTTTTAAATACAATTGCAAATCGCTGGAAATCACATCATGCAGACCTTTTAGAGTCCGCGGAAGAAATTATTGAGCATCTGAAAAACACAGAAAACCCTGAAATTTCCCCTGTCGCAGGCGACCTGATACAACGCACAGTGGGTATTTTTGAGAATACTTTTGACAGCGCTTACGGCGGGTTTGGTAATGCACCCAAGTTTCCGACACCGCATAACTTATTATTCCTGATGCTTTATGCAAAGCAAAATGACAATTATGATATATTAAAAATGGCAGAAAAAACGCTGTTACAAATGAGAAAAGGGGGGATTTTTGACCAAGTCGGTTATGGTTTTTCAAGATATTCCACTGATAGGTACTATCTCGCTCCTCACTTTGAGAAAATGCTCTACGATAACGCACTCCTGATAATAGCATACGCATCCGCCTACAATATTACAAATAACAACATTTACCTTGACACTGCGGAAAAAACCGCACAATATGTTTTAAGAGAAATGACATCTGAATACGGCGGGTTCTATAGTGCACAGGATGCTGACAGTGAGGGTGTTGAGGGGAAATACTACACCTTTTCACTAAAAGAAATTATCGAAATTTTAGGCGAGGAAAGGGGAAATGAATTCGCCAATGTTTTCGATATTACTCACAACGGCAATTTTGAAGGTGCGAACATTCCCAACCTGTTAAAAAGCAGCGATTTAAAGACAGAGTTCCAAGAAGAAATTAAAAAGCTGTACAGTTACCGAAAAAACCGCTTTAAGCTCCACCTTGATGATAAAATTCTATTATCATGGAATTCTATGATGATTGCAGCACTAACCATGCTTTACAGGGTTACACGAAACGACAAATATCTTAATGCTGCACAAAAATCACAGGAATTCATTGAAAAAAATTTGTCTGACGGCCGAAGCCTTTACACAAGCTTTCGGGATGGAAAGTGTTCAAAAAATACATTTTTGGACGATTATGCATTTTACGTTGCAGCCCTGATAGAGCTTTATAACTCAACACTGGAGAAAAGTTATCTTGAAAAAGCAGAAAAATTCTGTAAAGAAACAGTAAGGCTCTTTATGGACGACAAGAACGGAGGTTTTTACCTCTCTTCCCTTAATAGTACAGAGCTGTTTTTAAATCCAAAGGAAACCTACGACGGAGCAATCCCCAGCGGAAATTCGGTTATGGCATACAATTTGGTCAGACTGTATCAAATTACAGAGGTGGACGAGTATAAGACTCTTTTGGAAAAACAGCTGAATTTTATGTCCGCTAAAGCAGACGAGTATGCGACAGGCAACAGTATGTTTTTAATTGTATTGATGCTGTATGAGGATAGTATCCCTCATATTACTGTTGCGTTAAAAGATTACTCCGAATTAAATAAAATAAAAGAGAAGCTTCCTTTTCTGGCAAACGTATCGGTAGTGACAGAAAACAAAAAATACCCCCTGTTAAACAACCAAACAACATTTTACGTTTGCAAAAACCACAATTGCCTGCCGCCGACTAATGAAGTTGTGTTCCTATAATGTTTTACTGACAAAGAGTACAAAGGCACGGATTTTCATATCCGTGCCTTTGATTGCGCCCACTCATTGTATGAAGCTGCTGAAACAGCTTTTTTATTTTGTGTGTCTCCTTCGCCAATCCATTTATAAATCACGGCCTTTCCCATATGCCTGTTTCCTCATTCTTTTTTAAAGCGAGTTTATATCCGCCGCCGATATCCGCAACATATATTTCTGTATCGTTTTTGCCAAGTGGTAATACAAATTCGGTCTTTGCACCAAAGGTACTGTTTAGTCCACCAAAGGTAGCATAGAATGACAGGTAATGCGGTTTAACTCCACCGCCACTGTCTTTAAACCCTCTGGTATGTCCCATTGATGAAAAAATCCCTGTACTAAATTTTAACTGGGTTCCATCCTCCGAAACAGAATAATCGGAGATATACACATCATATCTCTTTGCAAACCCGCTGCCCACATAATACAATATAGCCAGCACCATAGCAAGTACGGCTACAATCAATATAAAAACTGTAATTACCTTTTTCATATATTGTTCCCTCCTTATGAAGCTTGTCCCCAAAAGAGTTATTTTTTATCATTAAACATATACATAGCCACAGGTACTATAATTGCAACTGCGACTGCAAGCCATGTACTAAAATTCACACTCACCCCTCCCCTATAAATTTATATTTTTTAAGATAATGCCGAAGCTGTGTCTTATGATGGCACAGCTTCTCCCTGCACATGGCGCATGACAAAGATTTATTTGACTCCTCCATAAACCGCTCAGGGTGTTTATGTACGGTAATTTCCCACCGCACAAGAAGTATCAGCGCCGCACCCAGAAGTGTCTGTGCATATATATTCCGCACAAATATAAGCGGTGTAAACATCATGGCATAATCCCAGTTATATATACGGCAGGTGCCGCAACACTTGTTTTTCATTATCAATGTCTGAAACGGGCAGAAAAACAGTATGCATACCGTATCGCACACAGAATAAAACAGTGCTATTAAAAGCATTATCCCACTGTCAAAAACCCCTGTAAGATACAGCACGCCGATTATTCCATTAA